>JAKSBM010000784.1 GCA_022361135.1 Desulfobacterales bacterium
ATTGATTACATCATGTGGTTGTTTTTCGGACGATGATCATAATCGGATGTATGAAATACAGGAAGAAGAAGGTTATGAGCTTTTACCGGATTTTGAAAGAACTCACCGATTAAAAACGGCTTACCAACGAGCAAAAAACCACAACTTTAAAAATAAAGGTGGGGATTCCAAGGTGCCGAAACTATAGATCCAATTGAGCTTGTTATAGAAAGGCGTTTAAAAATTTATCGACAGGCTTCACGGAAAGAATTGGTGCCAGCTGCAAGGCGGAGGCGGTGAAGCTGTAGCCTGCTACTGCGATCCGCATCCAACGCCACAGATGGGGCCAATTCTTTTCGCCCGGAGGGTGGCGATTTGTGGCTGTGTTCAGAAGCGCTGCAATACCCAAACAAGGTTCGAAAATCCGCACACCGAGGCCTTCCAAAACAAATCGCCATGAACCCAAAAGAAAACCGCCTGTTTGCCAGGGTCGGGGCAAACAGGCGGTCTGGATAATGGTTGCCAAGGAGATGGGGTTTGTTACAGGAACAACATCCTCTCATTATCCTTTCAAGAGCGCGGTCCCGGGGGAGTTTCAACCGGAGGGTCAGCCGGTTTGAGCCGGGAACTTATGGAGTCTCTTACGTCTGAACACAGATCTACCCAAGCCCCTATTTTCTGTCAAATTCAATTCCGAAAAAAAACCGCAATTGGATAAAGAATAACCAATCCTGACCAAAACCTACTTTTGTGACCCAAAAAACAACCCTGAACAGCGGTGGTTTCCGTGTCAGGGTTGTTTTTTTCCATTGAAGCCCATGGAAGTTGGATAATTTTAAAAATGCGTTGCCGGGGGCAGGGCATGCCCGGTGCCAGGGATTGACCCCAAAGTGTTCCGGAGCGTGGTGGATCCGGTTATGCCATGCCGCCCCCGTCCACCAGGAGGGAGGTGCCGGAGATCCATTCGGACATGGGGGAAACCAGGAAGAGGACGGAGCGGGCGATGTCGTCCGGGGTGCCCATGCGGCCCAGGGGGCGGTCTGCGGCATCGGCGTAAAATTCGGTTTCATCTTCACCCAATTGTTCGGCTTCGGATTTCAACAATTCCGTGTCCGTGTCCCCGGGGCAGATGCAATTGACCCGGATATTGTATTTCCCATAATCGATGGCCATGGCCCGGGTCATGTTGAGGACGCCGGCCTTGGCTGCGCAATAGGCCACGGCATCGGGGCCGGCTTTGATGCTCCAGCCGGAACCGGTGTTGACGATGGCACCTCCGTTTCCCTTCATCAGGGGGATGAGGTGTTTGGAAAGAAGGTAGGCCCCTTTCATGCTCACGTCGATGACGGCGTCCCACTCCTTTTCCTCCAGGTCGGTGACGCTTTTCCGGACAATGACACCGGCATTGTTAAAAAGGATGTCCACCCGGCCAAAGTCTTCCTCCAATTCCGTGGCCACGGCGCTGCATGCGTCTTCCCTGGTCACGTCACAGGAAATGAAACGGGCCGACTGGCCCTGGTCCCGGATTTCTGCGGCCACCTGTTTTCCGCCGTCTGCATTGACGTCCAGGATAATTACCTGGGCCCCCAGACTGGCCAGGAGACGGGCCGTGGCCGCCCCAATTCCTGCGGAGCCACCGGTGATCACGGCCACTTTATTTTCAATGGAGAGCAATTCTTGGGTCAGGGTATTCATGTCGACTTCCTTTCTTGGGATAGATGTTGTGTAAATTCTGTTTAATCTGAATTTCTGAGCAAAAACAATACCAGATTCGGGGCCATGGGTTGAAATTTCCCAAGGGGTTGTATGTTTAGCGGATTTTCCGGGGTAGCCTTCCGCCGTTGCGGGGATGGGAGGGAGGGAATTGTGCCATCCCTGGCATTCACATGCCAGGATTGGCAAGGAGGAAGAGTTGGCCGTAATCGGGTTTGAGAAGGAACAGGGATTTGAGGGGGATGCCCAGGATCCGACAGAGGACGACACGGATTACCCCGGCATGGGTGACCACCAGTGTCCGATGGGGGGCTAATCGGCTGCCGTTTCCTCCGGGCCAGAAGGGGGTAAGGGCTTGCCACACCCGGTGGGAGAGGTCGGAAAAGCTTTCCCCGCCCGGGGGACGGAAATGGTCCAGGTGGCGGCCCCGTTCTTCAAAGGCATGGGGCGTCTCTTTTTTGATATCGGCAAATGCCCGGCCCTCCCATTGCCCCAGGAAAATTTCCGAAAGGCCGGGGATGATGTGGGGGGCGTGGCCGGGGTAGGCCAAGGTGGCCGTTTGTCTACACCGACCCAGGGGGGAGGAAAGGACGAGGTCCGGGGGGCGGGCGTTGAACCCGGGGGACCATGATCGGGCCTGGGCCCGGCCCAGGCTGTCCAGGGGAAGGTTAGATGCTCCGATGAAGCGTTTCACCTCCAGGCCGGAGATCCGGCCGTGGCGCATGAGGGCCACCATGGGGCCTGGATGTGAGTGCCAGGCACTTTTTCCAAAGGCAGTGTCTCCGGGGGAAAAAATTCCCTGGAGCCGGGTGCCGGCCCCGGTAATGGTATTGGGATGGATTGCCCGGGCCGGGGTCATTGCCCGGCCCGGACTTGGATGATTTCCGCCATGATACTCACGGCGATTTCCGCCGGAGTTTCGGCTCCGATGGAGAGGCCCACCGGGGAGTGGACCGCCTGCAAGCTCTCCGGGGAGAAGCCCTGGCTTTCCAGGTTGGCATAGATCCGGTCCCGCTTGGTGCGGCTGCCGATCATTCCGATGTAGTCCAGGGGGCGGTTCTGCCGGTGCTGGATGGCCAGGATCTGTTCCAGGACATCCTGGTCAAACCGGTGGCCCCGGGTGAGGATCACCAGGTAGCTGCCCGGTCCCAGGGGGCCGATGTGGTTTTCCAGATGGCTGTAATCCGGCACCACATGGCAGTGGGCATGGGGGAAACGGTGGCCGTTGGAAAATTCCGGTCGGTCGTCCACCACCTGGACCTGGAAATCGGCCATGGCGGCCAATTGGTAGAGGCAGAGTCCCACGTGGCCGGCTCCCAGGATGTAGAGGGTGTCCAGGGGGCGGATGGGCTGGATGAGGTACTCTTCCAGTCCCTTGCGTGCCAGGGTGGGGCCGGTGCATTGGGCCAGGGCGGCTGTCAGTTCCGGAGTCAGGTCGGAGGGGATGTCCCCCTGGGCGATGCGCCGGGTTTCCAGGGTGAAATCCCCCTGGCTGCATCCCCTGAGTTTGGAGAGCCAATGGCCGCCCATGCCCTGTTTTTCCATTTCCAGGCGATCCCGGTAGAGGGTGTTCATTTCCGTGTTGGGCTGGATGATTTCCATGAGCAGGGTGAGGCTGCCTCCGCAAATCATGTCCAGATCCTGGGCCAGGGGGGCGCTGTTCTGCCCCGGGGCCAGGCCCAGGTCAAAGGTTTGGATCCGGCTTTTGCCCGTGGGGATGAGTTCCCGGCAGGCTTCCATGGCCAGCCCTTCCAGTTTGCCGCCGCCGATGGTTCCGAAAATTTCCCCATCTTGGGTGACCAGCATGGCCGAGCCGGGCGTCCGGGGGGTGGAACCCTGGTGGGAGAGGATGAGGGCCCGGGCAAAGGGGCGGCCCATTTCCAACAATTCAATGGTTTGGGGGGTCAGGCTTTCCATGGCTATTTCCCGAAATGGCAATTGGGGAAACGGCAGCTTTTGCAGGAGGCGCAGAACCCACCGTGGCCCAGGGCCACCACATCCCGCCGGGTGAGTTCCTCGCCGGTCAGGATCCGGGGGACCAAAAGGTCAAAGATGGAGGTGCGATGGTACATGACGCAGCCGGGCAGGCCCAAAATGGTGGCCTTGCTCACCCGGGCCAGCATGAACATGGCACCGGGCAGG
>JAKSBM010000545.1 GCA_022361135.1 Desulfobacterales bacterium
GGCGGTTTCAAAGTCAATGGTCTGATTCACCGTCGCCATGACACCCATGGCCATGAGTTTGGCGATCATTTCATTGGCCTTGATGCCCATGCGTTTTGCCAATTCGGCCAATTCAATGGCCTCATCGATTTTCACGCGGCGTTTAATGGCCTTGGGTGTGGTGATCTGGGTTTTTTGGAATCCGCCCTTCTTACCACGGACATCTTTTCTACCCCGTTTTTTCCGGCCCCGGGTGTTGTACAGGGCATTGCCCTCAACAACGGATTTTCTTTTGCGTTTTTTGCGCTTGCCGGAGTAATCATCTCCACTGCCCCGACGTTTATCACCCCGCTTACGGGGATCATCGCTGACGGGCATGGGAGGTTCCATGCCGGGAGCTCCGCCCGGAGAGGGTCTGCCGGGAGCAGGTCTTCCCGCAGCAGGTCTACCCGCAGCAGGTCTACCCCCAGAGGGTCTGGGGCGGCCGTTTCCGGAATCGGAATGCCGGGAATTGGTGGATCTTCCCTCCGATGCGGCGGCGCGCATTTTTCTAAGATTCTCCAGCACAGTGGGGTCAGCCACTTTAACAATTTTGGCCGGTGTGGACTTCCGTTTTTTCTTTTTCTTCTTGGCTTTGGCGTCCGCGTCGTCTGCCTTGTTTTCAACAGGGGCATCGGATTGCTCAGAAGCCTTTTTTCCAGCTTCCCGGATCGCTTTGTCCTTTACTTCTTCTGTCACTTCAGTCTTTTCCGTTTCCGGTCCCGGTTGGGGCAGATCCGCCTCTTCGGGCGCCTGATCCTCAGGCGCCGAGGTCTGAATCGCTTCAGTCTCGGGCACGGGGTCTGCTTGGGCTGCTGTCTCTTCAACGGGGGCTTCCGTTTCAGCGGAGGGTTCCGATTCTTCCGGGGTGTCAACCACTTGGGGTGACGCCTCCTCAATCGGCTCTTCCACCTGGACGGGGGCTTCTTCCATCTCGGCTTCAGCAAGCTCAGTTTTGGTGGCCGGTTTAATGATTTTAGCGGGCTCGGACTTCCGGAGTTTGGACTTCGGCTTTGCCTTACGGCTGGGCGCTTCGGGAGCAGAGGCTTCCGTTTCCGCTTGGGGTTTCTCTGCTTCGGAGCCTGAAACATCTTCGGGCTCTGGATCCGCAGGTTTGGATTCTGGTTCTTCTTCCTTGGATTGGGGTGGAGTAGACACCGCTTCGGCTGGGGGAACTTCGGCTTCTTCAGCTGCGGGAGCGTCTTCTTCTATATCCATGATTTCCGGGGCTGATTCAGGTGCATCTTCCACCTTTTTCTTCCGCCGGCGAATAACGGAGGGTTTTACCTTCACATCCGCTTTATCTTTCTTCTTCCCAAACAAGGCGTTCCTAATGGTCTTAACGGTTTTATCTTCCAGGGAACTCATATGGCTTTTGACCTCGATGTTCAACTCATCCATCTTGTTCAAAAGCTGCCTGTTGGTCATGTTCAGATCTTTTGCTAACTCGTATACTCTGACTTTCGCCATGTGCCTTGCCCCCACCTACCCTCTTAA
>JAKSBM010000492.1 GCA_022361135.1 Desulfobacterales bacterium
CCACTTCTGCCAATTGATGAAGCAGGGGGAACTGGCCCCCGGGACCTTCATCAACCAGGGGGAAATCTGCGACAGCCTCAACATCAGCAAGGCCCCCCTGCGGGACGCCCTGATCCAGATGGAAACCGAGGGATTTGTCACCATCTACCCCCGGCGGGGGGTGATGATCAATGCCATCACCCTGGACGAAGTGAACCATGCCTACCAGATCATCGGTGCTCTGGAGTCCGCTGCCCTGGGCCAGGCCTTCCCCACCCTGGGCCCGGACCAGATCCGGGAAATGGAGGCCCTCAACGCCCAACTCCTGGACACCCTGGAGCAGGGGGCGTTTGAAGAATATTACGACCTCAACAACCAACTCCACAACGTCTTCATCGACCGGGCCCGGGCCCCCCGGCTCAAGGAAATCGTTTCCACATTAAAGCAACGGATCTATGATTTTCCCCTGCGCCCCTACCTGGTGGACTGGGAAAAGGAAAACCTCCACGAGCACCAGCGCATCATCGATTCCATCCGGAAAAACAACCTGCGGGCCGCCATGGACATCCTCCAATTCGAACATTGGAGCCATGAGCTCCACGGGGATGAAATCCGGAAGTTTTATGGATTTGAGACACATTAAACCCATGGGGCTGGAATGGCAGCGTTCAAGGCACGGAGCCAATATCTAAACGGCACATGGGCGAAGCTGAAGGGTCACAGGCCCAGCTGGGACAGCTCCCCCATCCGATCATCCATAAATCCCAAAACACCCCCTTCCAAATCCGCCATTTCACCGGACCGGGGCAGGGTGGCAAAAATCGTCTCCACCAATTTCCGTTTCCGAAGCAGGGCCAGTGAAGGGGCAAAATTCAAATCAAAAACCCAGGAAATCTGGAGGAGCTTGAGGTCGTTGAGGCTGCGGACCTGCCGACGGTCGAGCATCCGGCGATTCTTCAGCATGGCCACCAATTCCGGGGAAACCCGATCCGAGTCTGGCAGATCCATGGTGATGAATTCATCCGATGACCGACCCGGCCGACGGTCCCGGAGGTATTTTTCCGCCATGACCTGGAGGATGTCCAGCTTGTCTCCGTCCCGGAGGATCCTGGCCAGGAAAAGGTGATCCGGCGGCAGGTTTGGAGGGAGATGGTAGGCGTTGTGGATTTTCACAGCGGTGAGGATGGCGGCCCGATCGTCCACGGGAACGGTGTCCAAGACCCCGTGGGATTCAATGGTTTCCACGCTGAGCCGGGCATGGTCCACGGAGTCGATGTCGGCAAATGTCCCGTGATCCCGGAATTGGGGAAACCGTCCCACATCGTGGAGGATCCCGGCGGCCAGGGCCCGGCGGCGGATGGAAGTATCCAAATCCAGGCCCCCACCCAGGGCCCGGAGATTCTCCACCACCCGCCGGGTGTGGTCCCGCTTCAGGACATAGGGGGCGTTCCGGGACTGGTGGGCCTGAATGAAGGTGTCTGCGTATGAATCGAAAAACCGCTGAACCGCTTCAAGATCTTGGGGGGTCATGGCCGAACCTTTCCATTTGGGGTGAAATAAATCTTCTTTACACCAGACACCGGGGCTTGTGAAGCCCTGGTGTCCCCAGCCTTTTTAACCCTGCTCCACCTCGACCATAATGGTTCAACCCCACACCCCTTGGGGCATGAACCCATAAAATACCTATAAAAAAAGCCCCGGGACAGGGACGCCCCGGGGCCTTTGATCGGGATGAAATGATCCGGCTCCGGATCAACCCAATGACGCATCGGTTATCTAATCATCCAAAGGAGTTGCCACCTTCCCTGTGACGGCCTTTTGCCTCAGGGCATCCCGGACCAGGGCCTTGATCATGGCAACGCCCATGAGAACCATGATGGCGGAAAAGGGCAGCGCCCCCAGGAGCATGGCCGACTTCAGGGCGTTGAGCCCTCCGGCAATGAGGAGAACCGTGATGACCAGGGTAATGGCCCCGCCCCAGAAAAAGATATGCTTCTTCCCTTTTTTGCGGTCGTCCCCACCGGACAAAATGGTATTAATGATCAGGACACCGGAATCCGCCGAGGTGATGAGATAGGTCATGAGGAGGACCACCACCACGGCGGCCATGCCCTTGGCCAGGGTGGAGGAAAGCATCACCTTCAAGGTGGCGAACAATTGGGCTTCCTGGCCGGCCTTGAGGATGGCGCCCCCGGCCTGGCCCGAAAGTTCAAGGTCAATGGCCGTGCCCCCCACAACGGTGAACCAGATAAAGCACATGACCGCCGGGACCATCATGGTTCCCATGATATATTCCCGGATGGTCCTCCCCCGTGAAATCCGGGCAAAGAACAGGCCCACAAAGGGGGCAAAGGAAATCCACCAGGCCCAGTAAAATACCGTCCACCAGATGGATTGCCACTTATATAAAGTGGCCCCGGGTTCTGCTGCCACATTGGGCCAATAGGTCACGGCCTGGGCCGGGAAATTGAGGACATAATCCCAGACCCCCATGAAAAAGGATTTCAAGGCCACAAGGGGGGCGCCGAACATCAAGAAGAAGGCCAACAGGGCAAAGGAGAGGACCATGTTCAAATTGGACAACCATTTGATCCCCTTTCCCACACCCGAGACCGCCGAGAGGATGGAGGCGCCCATGACGATGAACAGCCCGGTAAGCATGGCCGTATGGGTGGGCGTACCATCGGCATTGATCATCCATTCGGCACCCACCACACTGTGCATGCCCGAGGCAAACTGGGTGATCCCATAGCCAATGGTCACGGCAATCCCCAATATGGTGGCAATGACGGCGGTGATGTCCACCAGGTCCCCCAGGGGTCCCTCCAGTTTTTTCCCAAACAAAGGGGTAAGTCCGGACCGGATGGTCAGGGGGAGGTTCCGATTATAGGAGAAAAAAGCCAGGGCAAGGCCCACAAGGCCATAGCAGCCCCAGGGGGTGAGGCCCCAGTGAAAGAAGGACCATTTGTACACCGAACGCAGGGTCTCCTGGGCCTGGGGAGCAACGCCCCCCATGATGGTGTCCGGGTTGCTGGCAAAATGGTAGATGGGTTCGGCCGTGGAAAAGGTGAGCATGCCCACCCCCACCCCGGCACCGAACATCATGGAAATCCAGGAAAAGGTACTGAACTCGGGGCGGGCGTCCTCCCCGCCCAAACGCACCCTGCCCATGGCGGGCACGGCGGCCAGGATCAGGCAGAGGGCAACCACAAAGGCCATGGCATAGATATACCAGGGGCCAAAGGCCTCAAAGGACCAGCCCCGAATCCTTAAAAGTAAATTCCCCGCCTGTTCGGAAAAGACCACGGCCCAAAGGACCAGCAGGCTGATCATGATCTTTGAACCCAGGGTGGCAATGCGATTAAATCCTTTATAGAAACCGGTTTGTGCAAGTGAGATGTCAAGTTTGGTGATGGGGGGTGAAATGGCCATTCCTATCTCCTTGTTCTGGTCGTACACATGATTTTTTAATTTCCCGGCAAAATGCCGGGTGTCTCTTCTCTATCTGCCGCCGCGTCCTTTCATCATCTGCCCCAGGGCGGCCCGGGCAATGTTGGGATTTTCCAAAAGACGGCGCCGGGAATACCCCAGCCATTCCTTGCCGTAGGGGATATAGATCCGGCAGCGATGACCTTCGGAAACCATGAGATCCCGGAGTTCCGGGTCCACGCCCAAAAGCATCTGGAATTCGTATTGATCCCGTTTCAGCCCATATTTTTTGATCAATTTCTGGGCCTCGAAATAGAGGCGTTCATCGTGGGTGGCAATGCCCACATAGGCCCCCAGTTCAAACATCCGGTCCAAAAGGGCCACATAATTGCGGGTGATCAATTCCGGATCCTTCCAGGCCTGCTGCCGGGTGACAATGAAGATCCCCTTGACCAGCCTGAAACTCATGGGCCCGTCCTTGAGTTCCTCCAAGTGCCCCATGGCGTTGCGCATATAGGATTGGAGGGCCACCCCCACATGGTCGGGGAATTCCTTGCGAAGTTCCTTGTACATGCGAACGGTGGCTTCGTTGGAGTCGATATTTTCCATGTCGATGCGGACAAAGCCGTTGAGTTCGGCGGCCCTGGCCACAAGGTCGTAAACATTTTGATAGGCAAAATCATAATCCAGGAGCAGGCCCATCTGGGTGGGTTTCACCGAAAGGTTGGCCGTGAGTTTTTCCCGGTGGATGGTTTCCAGAATATCCATGCAATGCTGTTTAAAGGGCAGGGCCTGCTCCTTCCGGGTGATGTATTCCCCCAGGATATCCAGGGTGGATTCAATGCCCTTGGCTGCCAATTCCCGGCAGACGCGCACGGCATCGGTGATCTCCTTGCCGGCCACGTAATCCTTGGCAAAATATTTAACAATGGGAGAAGGGACGTGCATGATGGTTTTGGACACAGCCATATTAAAAATGGACATGGGGTCTCCTTTTCGGCAAATTGCCTGATGCAATGGGGGTAAATGTGGTGGGAGGGATTAACGGCCGATGCCCAGGGTTTCCCGGGCATATTTAATGCTCCGGATGCAGGCGTCCAGCTCTTTTTCGCGGGCGACCTCAAGGGAATCCTCGCCCATGTCCCATTCGATCTCAAAGGTGATGCGATCCGTGGGGGAATGATCCCGGATGGTTTTATAGGTTTTGAAACAATCAATGTCTCCGTCACCCAGGGCCACGCCGTGGAAACGGATGCCGAACTGGTCCCGATCCAGCTTATGGTCGCAGAAATGGTTGGAAAAGGCATGGGGGGCCAATTTTTCCACGGCGGTCTCCGGGTTTTCAAGGACACCCATGGAATTCACCGTGTCCACACAGGCCCCCACCAGGGGATGGTCAATCCGTCCAATGAGCCATAGGATCTCATCGGCAAAGGTTTCTGTGTGATTTTCAAGGGCCAGGCGGATCCCGGTCCTTTCCAGCAGGGGAAGCACCGCCTTGACCTCATCGTGGACATCGCAGAGCTGCCGCATGACCTCGGGGTGGAAACAGCTGCCGTACAGGGGGCGGGGGCGCCGGATGTCCAGGCTGAGCTTGGCCAGGTCCGCTCCGATTTTTTCGGTGATCAAAATCCCCTCTTCCAGGGTATCCGTGAGCCGGGGATCGAATTCCTCATCCCGGGAAAAATTGTACTCCAGGTAAAGTCCCCGGTCGGCGGCCTCTTTTTTCACCCGGGCCAGCCGGGCATCGTCCTTGGTTTCCAAATCACAGCCGGTGAGGTGCAATCCGTCCAGCCCCCATTCCACAGCCCTGTCCATGAGTTGAATCAAGTCCATTTCCTTGGGCCGGGGGTCGGCCTGAATACCCCAGTTCTGACCCAGCCCCCACAGGTGGAGGGTGTACGTGTGCAAACCAAGCTTCATCTTCTTTGCCATGGGAAATCCTCTTCAATTGTAATGGGTTGACATTACCCAATGGGGTAGTATAGGGTCACACCATAAGTCAAATTAATAAATATCATTAAAACGATGAGTTTTCTCAATAGGTGGTCAAATGAACATTGCCCAACTCAAAACCCTCATTGCCGTTGTGGAGACGGGGAACTTTACCCATGCGGCCAAAACGGTCCATTTAACCCAGTCCGCCGTCAGCCTGCAGATCAAACGTCTGGAAGAGGAATTGGGAGAAACCCTCCTCCACCGGGATGCCAAAACCATCAAGCCCACCGGGGCGGGGAAGGACCTCCTCCTCTATGCCCGGGAGTTGATCCGGATCCACGACGAGGCCATCCTCAGCGTTTCCCGGAGGGAACATTCAGGCCACATCCGCATCGGCGCCCCCGAGGACTATATTTCCCCCTTCCTCACCCGTATTTTTTCCCGGTTTTCCCAGGATTACCCCCGGGTGAAGGTGGCCATGGTGAGCAAGCCCAGCGTCCACCTCAAAAAGGACGTGGACCAGGCCGATCTTGACTTTGCATTGTGCACGGAGATGCAAGATGGAGGAAAGGTATTGTTCCGGGAACCCATGGTCTGGGTGAGCTCGCCCCGCCACCGGCAACACGAAACCAAGGACCAGGTTCCCCTGGCGGTGTCATACGAGGGATGCCCCTACCGGCGCTGGTCCATGGGAAGCCTGGAGGCGGCGGGCCGGGAGTTCCGGATCAACTATACCAGCCCCACAAGCACGGGAATCATGGCCGGGGTCCGGGCGGGCTTTGCCGTGGCCATCATGGGCATCACCAATATCCCCGATGATTTGATGATCATTGGGGAAGCCCAGGGGTTCCCCAACCTTCCCATGGCCCATATCACCCTTCACCGTGCCCCCAAGCCCTCCAGCCCCCTGATGCTGGCCTTTGAAAACCATATCCGGGATATTTTTAAGGAAGTCCAATCCCAGCTCCGGGATCAATTGAATGCCGGGGAACGGGTCTGGTTTGGCTAAAAATTATACTTTTCATCACCCTGGGGCGTGGCGCCGTCTCTACAATCTGCCCCAGGGGCAAACAGAAGGCGCAGTCATTTACCAGATGCTGGAAAAACCCAACGATCCAGCCGATTCATTCACCACGATATCCCC
>JAKSBM010000461.1 GCA_022361135.1 Desulfobacterales bacterium
GCCCCACCTTGCCGTGGAGGCAGACCCGCAGGGGGGGCTGGTTTTTGCACTTCATTTCCACCTCAATGCAGGGGAGGTCGCCCGTGGTTTTGAGTTGGGGAAATTGGCTTTCAAAGACCCCATGCCAACGGGGCAGGAGGAATTGGGAAAAATGCTTGCCCAGGACCTCTTTTTTTTCATAGCCCAGGGTGGTGAGCCAGGCCTGGTTCACATCGGTGAAGCATCCGTTTTCATCCAGGGACTGGCAGCTCAACGGGGCCTGTTCGAACATCTCCTTGAATTTGGTTTCACTGGCCCTGAGCTCGGCTTCCATTTTTTTCCGCTGGCTGATTTCCCGGGAGAGACGGGTATTGGCCTCCATGAGATCGTTGACCCGTTTTTGGACCATTTTTTCCAGGTGGCGGTTGCGGTGCTTCAGGGAATCTTCGGCCGCCTTGATGCGGAGCATGGCCTTGACCTGGGCTGCCAATTCCGCTTCGTTGATGGGCTTGGCCAGGAAGGCGTCTGCCCCCTGTTCCAGGGCCTTGATCCGGGTGTGACTTTCGGTTCTCAGGGCCATGAGCATGATGATGGGAATGGTTTCGGTTTCGGGGTGGGATTTCAGTCGGCGGCAGACCTCAAACCCATCCATGCCCGGCATGTGGATGTCCAGGAGGATGACCTGGGGCGATTCTCCCACGGCCAGCCGGATTCCTTCCCTTCCGGATTGGGCCGTGGAGACCCGGGCCCGGGGCAGGAATAGCTTGAGCAGGGCCGACAGGGAAACCAGGTTGTCCGGATTGTCGTCAATGGCCAGGATTCGACTCATGGGCATGTCCTTGGTGGGTCCATTTGTCCAGGGTTTCCAAAAGGATTCCCGGATCGATGGGTTTGGAAACATAATCGTTGCAGCCGGCCTCCAGCATGGTCTCCCTATCCCCCTTCATGGCCTGGGCCGTGAGGGCGATGACTGGGATTTCAGCGGTTTCTCCATGGGTCCGCAGTTCCCGGACCACGCTGAGTCCGTCCATGCCGGGGAGGGCCATGTCCAGGAGGATGGCTTGGGGGCGGTGGACCCGGGCCGAGGCCAGTCCCTTTTCCCCATCTTCGGCCTCCAATAGGGTGAATCGGTTTTGAAGCACGGCCTTGACCGTGGTCATATTGTCGGGGTTGTCCTCCACCACCAGCAGGGTGGCCGGTTCTTCCGGGGGATGGGGCAGGATCGGTTCCGGCTGGGGGGCCGGCATTTCCTCCAGATCCGGGGTGTTTTGGGGCAGGGGCAGGTCCAGGGTAAAGCAGGTGCCGCGGTCCTCCCGGCTTTCCACCTGGATTTTTCCCCCCAGCATCTGGGCGGCTTTTTTGGCAATGGCCAGTCCCAGTCCCGTGCCTTCGAAGCGGCGGGTGGATGCCCCGTCCACCTGGCGGAATTCGTCAAAGATATGGACCAGGTCTTCCTTGGGGATGCCAATGCCCGTGTCCCGGACCTGGATCTGGATCCGGGGGGCGGGGGGCGAGTCCAGGATTTGGGTGGAGATGGAGACCCCGCCCTCCCGGGTGAATTTGACGGCATTGGCAATGATGTTTTGGAGGATCTGGAAGACCCGGGCTTCATCGGTTTCCATGGGGGGCATGGGGGGCAGGGGCTCCAGAACCAGATCAATATTTTTTTCCCGGGCCAGGGGGCGGAGATTTTCCACCAGGGTTTCCAAAAGGGCGTTCATGGAAAAGCGGCCCGTGGAAATTTCCATGTGCCCGGCTTCGATTTTGGACAGATCCAGGAGGTCGTTGATGAGGGAGAGGAGGTGCTTGCCGTTGCGCTCAATGATTTCCAGGTATTGGATTTCATCGGGGCTGAGTTTTTCCCGGGTTTGGAGGATGAGGACCCGGGAGAGGGTATTCACTGAATTTAGCGGTGTTCTGAGCTCGTGGCTCATGTTGGAGAGGAATTCGCTCTTGAGCCGGTCGGCTTCTTCCACCTGGCGGCGCCGGGTGTCCAATTCGTTGTTTTTGGACTGCAGGGCCTGGGATTGTTCCTGGAATTCTTCGTTCAATGCCTGGAGCTGGCGGGTCTGCTCCTGGAGTTCTTCGGTGCGGGCATGGAGGGTGGTGTTGGCCTGGTGGGACTGGTCCAGGAGTTTTCGGATGCGGCGGCCCTGGGATGCGGTGTGGATGGCCATGGAGATAACGGATGTGGATGCGGTGAGGAATTCTTTTTCAATGGAATCCATGGGGTTGAGTGTGGCCACTTCCATGACCCCGTAGACGGTTTCTTCAAAGAGGAGGGGAAGGGCGTAGAGGGCGGCCGGCGGCCGGGTCTGGGTGCCGGAGCAGAGCCGGGCGTCCATGGGGTCAATGTGGTTGAGGAGGATGGGGGTGCGTTCCCGGGCCACCTGGCCGACGATGCCTTCTCCGGGCTTGAATCGGGGTTCAAAATGGGTGCCCTTGGCCTTGGCATAGGCGGTTTTTAATTCCAGTTCGTCATGGGATGAGCTGAAGAGATAGAGGGCACCGGATCCGGCATTCATGTATTGGCAGGTGAATTCCAGGGCATTTTTCAGCAGGGTGTCGTAGGCCACGTCACCGGAGAGTTTTCGGGACAGGTGGCCCTGGCCTTCGCTGACCCAGAATCTGTGTTTGAGCTGCTGGATCAGGGCGTTGAAACTCTGGGTCATTTCCGTGATTTCATTGGATCCCCGCACCGTGGCCGTGGTCAGGTCGCCGGTTTCGATGATGCGTTTCATGGCGGTTTTCAACACGGACACATTGGAGAGAATGGAGGTGGAAATGAAATAGTCAATGCCCATGGCAATGAGGATGATGGCCACGATGAAGGCGGCGGTCTGCCAGATCAGGGTCCCCCGGACACGGGTGGCATCGGACATGAACCCGTCGGCCTTGGTGATGGCGTACCGGGTGAGCACGGACATCTTATGTTCCAGTCGGTTGACGTAGTCGGCCCCCTTTTCCCGGGTGATGCGGTTGGCCTCTTCGGTGTGTTGTTGGAGGACCAGGTTCTGGACTTCGGCCCGGATGGGTTTCCAGCCGGTGAACATTTCCGTGGTTTCCTTGACCAGCCGTTTGCCCTCGTCCCCCAGGATGAGTTCCTGGATCAGGGCCAATTCCTTGTACACCTGGACCTCTGCATCCCGGACCTGCCCAATGGCCAGGGCCACGGCCGACTGGGTCTGGGAGGTGGAGACGTCCTTCATGTGACGGTGCATGGAAATGATTCCGGATTTGGCCTTGAGGGCGGCATTGGACACCTGGAGGGGGTGGTTGTACAGGGTGGCCGTGAGCTTGCCCAGGGTTTCCATGTGGTGCATGGAGATGATGCCGAAGAGGATGAAAAGCAGGATAAAAAGGAAAAGGGATAGAATCATCCTGGCCTTGATGGTGAGTTGATTCAATCGATCCATTGATGTGTTTTCCTTTCCCGGATGTCCGGCATGGGGGTGGCCCCGGGGGCAAAATAAATGCAAGGCGCAACAGCTGTGGGGTTGGAAATCAATCCATGGAATGTATGGCTGGGGGTGGCACAGGGGAGGGCTGGAAATGATGTGGGGTTTTGTCCCATCATACTCCCACCGGCAGGTGGGTTTCAATGGTTTTCTTGGGGGGAGGATCGGGGCCGTGGAATGGAGGTAACCACAGCCCCGGTAATGGAGGGGGATGACGGTTTTATTTCATTTTATCTGCCAGGGTGTCCAGGGCATCCTGGGCCGCTTCGACCAGGTCGGGGTGCTCCAATTCCGGGCGGATGGATTCAATCCATGCTTGGGTTTGGGGACCGCCGGCCTCCCCCAGGGCATACAGAATATCCCCTTTCAGGGTGATGTCGGCCTCCTCAAAGGCGGCCATCAGACCTGGGCAGATGCCGTCGATGAGGTCCGGGGCCTCCTGGGCCAGGGCCTCCACCACCACCATGGCCCCCAGGCGGACCGACCAGGTGGGGTGGAGGAGAAGATCCATGAAGGCCGGGAAAATGCGGTTGGCCAGTGT
This sequence comes from Desulfobacterales bacterium, assembly GCA_022361135.1. Next base: position 3,979 of record JAKSBM010000461.1, read on the forward strand.
CATCTCCCGGGCAATCCAGTCGGCATCCCCCTGTTCCAGGATCTGCCGCAGGCTTTGGCTGCTCAATTGGGAGGGATCTCTCTGGGCGGCCATGGCAATGATCTCCCGGGCCGGGACGGTACCGGTCCAGCGGAAATCCTTGTCCAGGATCAGGCAGGGGGCGGCCATGACATTGTCCCTGCGGGCTTCTTCGGGAAATAGGCTGCCGTCGATGATGGAGAGTCGGATGTTGTCCGAGGCCAGGGCCAGGGGGGCCAGGGTTTCCACCATGGCCGGGCAGTGGGGGCATTGCAGGGCAATGTAGAGGTCCAGGCGGCAGGGGCGGTCCAATTGGTCCAGTTCCGGGGGAATCTCCGTTGACGCTTTCTGTGTTCCCTGGGTGTGCCGCAGCTCCAGGGTCTTGAGAAAGGGGGCCAGCTCCCTGCCCAGGGGCAGGGCGCAATAGTCCAGGGTGGGGCTGATCTTGAAACCGGGCAGGGGGGCGTTTTCCCCTTGTTCCATGGTGATCTGGGGCGCCAGGCCGGCCAGGGCCAGGGCAAAGGCGTCAAAGGTCTTCTGCTCGGCATGGTCGGTCTGGGACAGGACCAGGGTCATGGGATCCGGGTTGGCCTTGGCCCAGCTTTTGATGGCCTCTGCATCGGCCGGTTCCAAAGGATATGGGATGGGTTCCGCAGTCATGGGATCTCCGTGGGGTTAAAGGGTTTGAATCCGGCCCGGATATTTCATACCAGTCACACCCATTTCGTGAAATATCCGGGTTGGTTTGGTGTATCAGATTCCCGGTTTTAATTTAAGGGGAAATCGGGTAAATAGGGAAGACTTTGCCCGGGTCCACCACCGCAGGTGGATGCCGCTTCATTTTGTTGTCGGTCCGGGGATGACTTCCAACTCCACACAGAGGCAGGTATTGATGAGCTTCATTGCAGATCTCCACATTCATTCCAA
>JAKSBM010000660.1 GCA_022361135.1 Desulfobacterales bacterium
CAATCACTGGTATTCCTTTCTAATATGGGTTCCACACATGGAATTTCATACATATGCTTTGTTATTCGCTATGTCAATCGTGGCATAACGAAAATGACGGATTTATTGCCAGGGAAGTTTCCTGCCCCTTGATGAAATGGGTCGTGATAGAAAATCGCGACCCATTGATTGCGTGTGAAATTAGTAGCTTGTGGGAATGTGAGGGCATCGGCTGGTCATGGGTAGATGTAACGGCTGCGGTTAATCCTCCCCGGGGCTGTCCATGAGCTTTTTGTATTGATAGCGAAAGGCGTGGTGTTTGAGGTTGAGTAACCGGGCTGCCTGGCTTTCATTGCCCTCTGCCAGCTCCATGGCCTGGGAGAAGTAGAATTGGTCCAGGAAGCGGCGCTTCACATTAAGATCAATGCCCTCTGGGGAGAGGGGGGCCAGGGCCAGGGGGGAGCCGGAGGGGGCCCCTTCCGCCGTGGAGACCAGTCCCAGGTCTTCGGGGGTGAGCTCCGGCCCCTGGGCTGTGAGCACCCCGCGTTCCATCATGTTTCGTAATTCCCGGACATTGCCCTTCCAGGTGTGGGCCTTGAGCAGGGCCTGGGCCCGGGGGGTGATTCCGGAGAGGGCGGTGTTGAATTTGGCATTGAATTGGTCCAGGAAATACCGGGCAAAGACCAGGACATCCTCCCCCCGCTGGTTCAAGGAGGGGAGGGTGATTTTGATCACCCCGATGCGGTAAAAAAGATCCCGTCGGTAGTCTCCGTCCTCAATCATTTCTTCCAGATTCTTATTGGTGGCCGAAACAATGCGGGTCTGGACGATTTTTTTCCGGGTGCTGCCCACCTTGTAGAATTCTCCTTCTTCCATGAAACGCAGCAGCTTGGCCTGGGCATCCAGGCTCAAATCCCCCACCTCGTCAAGGAAGAGGGTGCCCCTGTGAGCCGCTTCCACCAGCCCCTTTTTTCCGCCGCTGCGGGCCCCGGAAAATGCACCGCTTTCATAGCCGAAGAGTTCACTTTCAATGAGATCCTTGGGAATGGCTGCGCAGTTTACCGTCACAAAGGGGCCCGAGGCCACCGGGCTCTGGTGGTGGATGGTCCGGGCGATGAGTTCCTTACCCGTGCCGGTTTCCCCCAGGACCAGGATGGGGGTGTCCGGGCGTTTGGCCACCCGTTGGATATACTCCAGAACATCGTGG
>JAKSBM010000590.1 GCA_022361135.1 Desulfobacterales bacterium
AATCTGTTCAACGCCATCATAAATATCAGACATCACCTTTCTCCTTTAGTTCAAGACAAATATAGTTAATTCCAGTTCACATTACATTGACCTACTTTATAAGAATAGACGAATTCAAAGTCAATTTAATAACCAATTATATTGAGGGTTTTGATTAATAATTTTGCGGAATAGCAGAGCATTAATCATTTGTACTGCGACTAGGGCGGGGGCAGGGGGGACACTGCGCGGACATTAGAAGGACAGGTTACAGATTCTTCTTCCCCGGAGCTACAAATTCTCAACTGTTTGAGGACCCACTGGACCGCAGTTTTGGGAATTTTGCGGAGGGGAAGAATAGAATCTGTTCCTGGCCTTCTTCAGGCCAAGGCGGTGTGCCCCCTGCCTCCGCCCGGGTACTCCCTTTCTTCTCTGTCCCCTTCCCTCAACATCGGCTTGCCCCCTCTCCCAGCTTTTTTCCTCCCAAGGGCAGGGGCATTATTTCTACTTTTTTTCCCATTTTCCTACAGTTGAAAGAGCAGGATTCCCGAGTTGTAAATCATGAAATTGTATTTTGATTACCATTGACATAAGTATCATTATTGATACCATGTTCCCATGAAGAGCATCACCGATAAAATTAAGCAGTTTCGACATAACCCCAAGGATGTCAAGTTTTCGGACCTTTGCAGGGGGGGCTTTATTTTGGCGAAGCTCGACAGTTGAGCACCAGTCACAGGGTGTATAAGACCCCATGGTTGGGTGATCCCCGGGTGAATATTCAGAATTCAAAGGGAAAAGCCAAACCCTATCAAGTGAGGCAGGTGCTCAAAGCCATTGAAAAATTGGAGGTCAAAGATGGTCGTAAAAAATGATCTTTATACATATCGGGTCACCTGGTCGTCCGAGGACGAAGAATTTGTGGGGTTGTGTGCGGAGTTTCCCAGCTTGAGTCGGCTGGCGGAATCCCAGGAAGCTGCACTAAAAGGGATTCGCCAATTGGTGGAGGATGTGGTCAGGGATATGGAGGACGGCGGTGAAACCGTGCCGGAACCCCTATCCATCAAACCCTATAGCGGTAAATTCATGGTTCGTGTTCCCCCCGAGGTCCACCGTAACCTTGCCATTAAAGCGGCTGAGGCCGGGGTCAGTTTGAATCGTTTGGCCAGTGCAAAGTTGAGCCAGTAAATCAAGGGGTAGGCGTCCCTGGGGAGGCCCCTGATTGTTGTGCAGGTGGGAGGCGGTTACGGGAATTTATACCCATGAAAGCGGTTTTTTGATTTTTTGAATTTAGGGCAGAAATTTCTCATGTGGGGTGAGGACGACGAGCACCATTGCCCACAGCCATAGTCCTTGCGATCATTGTGGACCGTTGCCTTGCAATGGGAACAATTCCGTGTGATTTCATCCTTAAAAAACTCCACCCATTGCCCGCATTTTTTGCACTTCACATCGAAAATCGCATCAATGCCCCATTCCTGGGTATTATTCCCTGTACATTTTCTCATGGGCGAACTCCTTTCCCCATTGGAAGGGTTGAAGAAACCGGGCAGATTGTTTTGTGAAAAGGGTATGCCAGGGAATCATAGTGTGCAACATAAAAAAACGCCGGATGCACAGAACCCAATGGGCGTGCATCCGGCGTTTTAAGGTCTGACTTGTGTTTCCCGAGGATTGGGGATGGCGGATTATCCCCTGGAAAAGATCTCATCCGCAGCCTGGACATCTTCGGGGCTGAAGACAAAGAGGTATTTTCCTTCGCCGTTGGAGGCGGAGCCGTAAACATAGTTGATGTTGATCTGCTCCTCGCCGAATCGTTTGGTGATTTTGGCGATCTCCCCGGGTTTGTTGGTGATTTCCAGGGCCACCACTTCCTTGGTGTCAAAGATGTATTCCTGTTGGTTGAGCATCTCAATGGCGGAATTGGAGTTGGAGGTGAGCAATCTCACCAGGGCGAATTCCGCGGAATCCCGGCGCATGCTGGAATAGCTGGCCGAGGAGGCCAGGCGCTTCAGGGATTTGCCCCGGGCCTCGAACAGGTTCTGGACATAGGCGGACGCGTCCTGGATGGTCATGGCGTCAATGTTGATCCCGGCTTGGCCGAGCAGGGCGGTCAGCTTTCCCAGTTCACCGGGTTCGTTTTTCATAAAAAGCGAAATCTCAGTTCTGATCATGGTTCTGCCCCCTTTGGTTTGGGTTGGGTAGATGGATACTGCGGATGAAACCCCGGGCCGGCCCGGAGCGGGCCGGTCCAGGGTGGGTATTTCTTTAGCTTTGGGCGGCGATGGCCACGCCCCGGTCAAAGGCGTCCATGTTCAAGGGGATGATTTTGGGTTTTGCGGCAAATTCTTCCTTGACGCATTCCTTGAGCACGTCCAGATCCACCAGTTCGCTCTTGGCGGCAAATGCGGCCAGGGCAACGATGTTGGCACAGCGGACATTGCCGGCTTCAATGGCGATGTCGTTGACGGGCACGGCCATTTCAACCACGTCGTCCCGCTGGCTGCGCACGGGGATCAGGGTGGAGTTGATGAACACAATGCCCCCGGGTTTGACGGTTTCGTCAAATTTTTCCAGGGAGGGACGGTTCATGGCCACCAGATGGCTGGGGTTTTTGATGATGGGGGAACCGATGAGCTTATCGCTGATTACAACGGTGCAATAGGCGGTTCCGCCGCGCATTTCAGGTCCGTAGGAGGGAATCCAGGCCACCTGTTTTCCTTCCTTCATTGCTGCATAGGCCAAAAGTTTTGCACTGAGCAGGATTCCCTGGCCGCCGAATCCGGCAAATTTAATTTCAGTTTGCATATTCGCCTCCAAATCCTATTCAGGTGTTTTGTAATCGCCCAGTTCATAGTAGGGCAACAGATTGTCTTCGGCCCATTTCAGGGAATCCAGCGGGGTCATGCCCCAGTTGGTGGGACAGGTGGAAATGACTTCCACCAGGCTGAAACAGGTGCCGGCTTCCTGGTATTCAAAGGCCTTTTTGATGGCCTTTTTACACTTGTTCACCTGCTGGGGTTTGAGAACCGCCTGGCGGGTGACATAGGCCGGGGTGACCAGTTCGCCCAGGATGTTGGCCATGCGCAGGGGCATGCCAGTGTCGG
>JAKSBM010000960.1 GCA_022361135.1 Desulfobacterales bacterium
CCGCCATCTGGTACCTGGGATCCGGGGCAGCGGGGCTTTGTGTGTTGACGTTTTTCCTGGCCCGCAGGGTTCGGGAGACCGGGGTGAGGACCCTGCCGGAGATGGTGGAAACCTTTATCTCCCCCCGGGCCCGGACCCTGGCCGCCCTCATCATCATCATTGCCTGGACCGCCATCCTGGCCGCCCAGTTTTCCGCCACGGCCCGGATTATCTCGGCCATGGCGAAGATGGAATTTAACACGGCCCTCTGGCTGGGGGCGGCCTTGATCATCGCCTATACGGCCCTGGGGGGGCAGCGGTCCGTGATCAAGAGTGACCAATGGCAGTTTGGCTTCATGCTGGTGGTGTTGGTGGTCGTATTGGCCTGTTTGGTCCAGGGCAATCCCGGGGCTGTCCGGGATATCCGACTGGAATTGTTCAATTCCCAGTTTACCCCCGCCACCTGGACCTATTATATGCTCATCATCGGGGGGAGTTATGTGGTCTGCCCCATGCTCTTCAGCCGCCTACTCAGTGCGGAGGACGGCCGGGCTGCCCGTAATGGGGCCCTGGCCGCCGTGCCCTTGCTCCTGGGTTCGGCCCTGGTCATTGTCCTCATCGGTCTTTTGGCCCGGGGGCTCCTTCCTGGGAACACGGTGCCGGACACCGTCCTCACCCAGGGGATCATGGCCCTGCTTCCGCCCTGGCTGGGTACGGCCTTGCTTTTGGCCCTGCTGTCGGCGGTGATCTCCTCGGCGGATTCCTGCCTCATTACGGCGGCCACGGTCATGGGCAATGATTTGTTTAAGAAGGAGTCCGCCGCCCTTTGTCGGCTGCTCACCCTTATTCTTGGGGCTGCCGCCCTGGGGTTAAGTCTGGGGGATAAGAGCATCCTGGGCCTGCTCTTTGCGGCCAATGATGTCTATGTGTCCGGGATTGTGGCCCCGGTGTTTGTGGCCATGGTGGGATATGGACGGTTTGATTTGAGGGTGGGGCTGGTGTTGGCGGCCATGGTTTTCGGGGGTGGGCTGGGGCTCACCGCAGCCCTGACCGGGGTCAAGGCCTATAGCTTTGCCGGAATCGGTGTTTCTTTGGTGCTGTCCCTGGTCGCCTTGAAATCCAGGCAACCGGCCTGGGATGGGGAAATGAAATCGTCCCTGGATTAACCGGCGGTTGATTCCGCCCGTTCCAATCCCCGGCGCAATGGACAGGGGGAGGGGGATTCTCCCCTGCGATACCGGGCCAGGAGGGACATGGATTCCTGGGCCAGCTTCCGCCGGACCCGGCGGCGTTCCCCCTTGATCCGGGGGATGGCCATGAGATCGTAATTCGTGGTGTGGTGGCGCATCCAGGCGATGACGGCGGCCCGGGTTCGATCTTCCACTGAGATCCTTTGGGTCCGGGCCACGGTGCCCGATCCCACGGGCAGGGCATGGGCGGCAATGGCCGCGGCCAGTTCCCGGGCCAGTTTTTGGTGAACCCGGGGAAAATCCAGCCATTGGACCAGGGTATGTCTGAATTCCTTTCCGTAGATCTCTTCCTGGTCCTGCCGCCGCTTCCGTCCCGCAGCCAATCGTTTCTGGTAGGCGGGGTCCTTGAGCTCGGCTTCCCGCCGTTTTTTTTCATTTTCAATGGTGCGCAGGGGGGCCCAGACCCCCCTGGAAAATTCCCGGCGTCCCTTTTTTTCCTTCATCTGCCAATGGGGACCGGCCTGTTTCACCCGCCGGGTCAGGGCGGCATCCCCCGGGGGGAGCAGGGCCCAGGACAGTGGCGCACGAAGCCGTTCACCGCTGTCGGTGATCACTTCCCGCCCTGTTTTTCCCGGGCGTACCACCCGTTGCTGATCCGGCATTTTTATTCCTATTCTTTTTTTGAACCGTTAAAAAACAGGGCCACCATAGTACAGAAAAGCAGGGCCAGGCAATAGTGCATCTGGCCGGCCACCAGGACCGGGGAGATTTTGAATATGGATCCCACCAGGAGGAGCTGTGCCCCCCAGGGAATGACGCCTTGGCAGATGCAGGAAAAGATGTCCAGGATTCCGGCGGCCCGCTTGGGAACCACCCTGTTTTTCGGCAATGCCCTTGGCCACGCTGCCCGTCACCAGGATGGAAACCGTGTTGTTGGCCGTGCAGAGGTTGGTGAGGAAAACCAGGATACCGATCCCCCCTTCGGCGGCCACCCGGCTCAAGGGGCCCCGGGCAATGCGGTGGATTCCCGCTGAAACCAGCCGTTCCAGGGCCGCCAATCCGCCCTGGGATTTCATGAGCGCCCCCAGTCCCCCGATGAAGATGGAGAGGATGAATATTTCCTGCATGCCCGTGAATCCGTTGTAGATTTCCTTGGCATAGGTGAGAAGGGTGAAATTGTCCGCTGCAATGAACCCGGCTCCCCCGGCCAGGAGGATGCCGGTGGTGAGCACGGCAAAGACATTGAGCCCGGACACGGCCATGAACAGGATGGCGGCATAGGGCAGCACCAGGAGGATGGAGGCCTTTTCCGGCTGGGCCGGAAGTTGTCCGCCCCCCTGGAAGGCAAGGAAGACCAGGGTGATGAGGGCCGCCGGTGCAGCCACGGCGAAATTGACCCGGAATTTATCCCGCATTTCACAGCCCTGGGTCCGGGTGGCGGCAATGGTGGTATCGGAAATAATGGAGAGGTTGTCCCCGAACATGGCGCCTCCGGTGACCACGCCCGCGGTGAGGGCCAGGGGCATCCCCGCTTCATTGGCGATGCCCAGGGCGATGGGGGCAATGGCGGCGATGGTTCCCATGGAGGTTCCCATGGCCGTGGAGATCAGGGCGGCGGTGATGAAGAGTCCGGGCAGAAGGAAGGCTGAAGGGATGATGCCCATGGCCAGTGCCACCACCGCATCCACCCGGCCGGTGGCCTTTGCCACCGCGGAAAATCCCCCGGCCAGAAGATAGATCATGCAC
>JAKSBM010000830.1 GCA_022361135.1 Desulfobacterales bacterium
ACCATGTTGGCCGATAAGTTCAATGTGCCGTTTTATTTCGGTGGTACAGCCCTCCTTATCGTTGTCGGAGTGTCCATTGACACCATTTCCCAGATTGAATCCCACCTCATTACTGGTAACTACGATGGATTCCTGGGAAGATCCGGCGCTAAACGGATTAAGGGTAGATCCTAAACTTAACGTTCTATTTGATAGAGGAGATGAATTAGAATATGGCTAAAGAAGAACCCATCAAGGTTGACGGTAGAGTTCTTGAAACTCTGCCCAATGCAATGTTCAAAGTCGAGCTTGAAAACAAACACGTACTGCTGGCCCACATTTCCGGGAAAATGAGAATGCATTTCATTAAGATTCTCCCCGGAGACCGGGTCACCGTTGAGATTTCACCGTATGATTTAAGCCGCGGCAGAATAACCTATAGGTATAAATAAATTCGAAGTAATCGAAACGATTATATAGACTAGGAGTAAATAGATGAAAGTAAGAGCATCTGTAAAAAAAATATGTCGAGACTGCAAAGTCATTAAAAGACGTGGTGTCATAAGAGTTATTTGCATTAACAAACGCCATAAACAGCGTCAGGGATAGGGGGAAGTAAATTGGCACGTATTGCAGGAGTAGATTTACCCAGAGATAAACACGCTTGGATCGCACTGACCTACATTTATGGTATTGGTCCCACCCGGTCCAAACAAATTCTTGAAACCACTGGAATCGATCCGACCACCAAGGCCATGGACCTGACCGAAGAGCAGGTTAATGAGATCCGTAAGGTCATCGACTCCAACTTTAAGGTAGAAGGTGAACTTCGTTCCGAAGTTTCCATGAACATCAAACGCCTGATGGACCTTGGATGCTACCGTGGCCTTCGCCATAGAAAAGGCCTTCCCTGTCACGGACAGAGAACCAGCACCAATGCCCGGACCCGGAAAGGTCCGAAAAGAACTGCTGTTAAAAAGAAAAAATAGGACTAAAAGGTAAATATCATTATGGCTAAAAAATCCAAAAAAGCAGTATCCAAAAAACGGGTAAAAAAGAATATTTCTACTGGTATTGTCCATATTCAGTCTACATTCAATAACACCATTGTGACAATTGCCGACGAAAACGGAAATACCATTTCTTGGTCCAGTGCTGGAATGCAGGGCTTCAAGGGCTCCAGAAAGAGTACCCCCTTTGCTGCAAAATTGGTGGCAGAAGATGCGGGTGCCAAGGCCATGGAACACGGCATGAAGAATGTTGGGGTTTTTGTAAAAGGTCCCGGACCGGGTCGTGAATCTGCTCTCAGAGCGCTCCACGCCCTGGGGTTCAATATTTCCATGATTAAAGACGTTACCCCGGT
>JAKSBM010000075.1 GCA_022361135.1 Desulfobacterales bacterium
ATGGTGGTCTTTGACGATGTGGACATCCCCCGGGCCGTGTCCGGCGCCCTCTGGGGGGCATTTACCACCACGGGCCAGTCCTGTACTTCGGTGGAGCGTCTCTTTGTCCAGGAGGGGATTTACGATGCGTTTAAGGCGCGTCTCATCGGGGAAACCTTGAAACTTCGCCAGGGAACGGACATGGACGGTTCCCGGGACATCGGCCCCATGGCCACCCCCGGCCAGGTCAAGGAGGTGGCCCGCCAGGTGGCCGACGCCCGGCAGCGGGGGGCGGTCTTCCTCACCGGCGGGAATTGGGATGGAATGGATCCCCGGATTCCCCCCATGGTGGTGGAGGGGGTGATTCCGGAGATGGAATTGGACCGGTGCGAAAACTTCGGTCCCATCCTTCCCATTTATTCCTTCAGCCATGAATCCCAGGCCGTGGAACTGGCCAATGACCCCGATTACGGGCTCTCGGCATCGGTCTGGTCCCGGGATCTGGGACGGGCCGACCGGGTGGCCCGGCAGATTCGTACGGGCAATGTTTCCATCAACAATGTCATGCTCACCGAGGGGAATCCGGCCCTGCCCTTCGGCGGGGTGAACAAGAGTGGATTTGGACGGTACAAGGGAATTTTTGGTTTCCATGCCTTTACCAATGTCAAATCCATTCTGGTGGATAAAAACAGTGTTAAACAGGAGGCGAATTGGTTCCCCTACACCCCTGAAAAATATCAACTTTTTTCCCGGCTGACCCGGGTCTTGTTCAGCCCGGGACGCGTCCTTCCCCTGGTCCGGGGTGCCTGGCACGGCCTGGCCCTGGAGCGGTATGTGGCCCGGTTGGGGAAGGGGAAAGAATAGGGGGGATCCGGGAGCTCTTTTTTTCCTGAATCCCTGCCCTGCACCGGCGGATTTCGGCCGGGTGCAGGGCCCGTGTCCCTGGAAGCCCTTTTTTTGATTGGATTTTTTTCCCCTCCCTCCCGGGGAAACAATTTTCCAGAAATCCTTGCTTTTTCCAATAAATTCCTGTAAATACACGAGTCTTTTGAATTTTTAAGGCCGGTTCCCCCGGTCTTTTACCTAATAAGGAACCCCATGTCAGAACAGATAGAAACCCTTGCCGGGTTTGACGAAATGAACCTGGACCCTGCCGTCTTGGCCAGTGTCCACGCTGCCGGGTACGAGCGGCCCACCCCCATCCAGGCCCGGACCATCCCGGCCATGATCCAGGGCGGTGACCTGGTGGGCCAGGCCCGGACCGGCACCGGGAAGACCGCAGCTTTTGCCCTGCCCCTGCTTTCCCGGGTTGATGTCTCCAACCGGCGTCCCCAGGTGTTGGTTTTGGCCCCCACCCGGGAGCTGGCCATCCAGGTGGCCGAGGCATTCAAGGTCTACGGCTCCCAGATGAAGGGACTCAATGTTCTGGCCGTCTATGGGGGACAGAGTTACGGCGTCCAATTGAATCAGCTTAAAAAGGGGGTCCACGTGGTTGTGGGAACCCCGGGACGCCTTATGGATCATCTTCGTCGGAAGACCCTGACCCTGGCCGATTTAAGCGGTGTGGTCCTGGACGAAGCCGACGAGATGCTCCACATGGGATTCATCGAAGATGTCGAATGGATCCTGGGGAAGGTGCCGGAGGATGCGCAGACTGCGCTGTTCTCCGCCACC
>JAKSBM010000609.1 GCA_022361135.1 Desulfobacterales bacterium
AAATGGGCTTTTCCTACGATTGGGATCGGGAAATTGCCACCTGTCGCCCCGAATATTATAGATGGGAACAATGGCTCTTTTTAAAGATGTTGGAAAAGGGCATGGCCTACCGCAAGGAAAGCTATGTTAACTGGTGTGAAAAATGCCAGACCGTTCTGGCCAACGAACAGGTGGAACAGGGCTGCTGCTGGCGCTGTTCCCAGGTGGTCCAGCAGAAGAAACTCTGGCAGTGGTCCTTCAAGATCACCGACTATGCCGAAGATCTTCTGCTTTATTGCGACAAATTGCCCGGATGGCCTGAAAAGGTCACCGTGATGCAGAAGAACTGGATCGGCAAGAGCGTGGGCGCAGAGCTCAAGTTCAAGGTCGACGGCCGGGATGAAGACATCGAGGTCTTCACCACCCGTCCCGACACGGTGTTTGGTGCCACCTTCATGTGTCTGGCCCCGGAACATCCCCTGGTGGAAAGTTTGGCCAAGGGAACCGAACAGGAAAAGGCCATTGCCGAATTTGTGGAAAAGGTCTCCTGCCAGGAAAGAACCGCCGAAGGCCTTGAAAAATACGAAAAGGAAGGGGTCTTCACCGGTGCCTACTGCATCAACCCGGCCACGGGTAAAAAGATCCCGGTCTATGCGGCCAACTTTGTCCTCATGGGATACGGCACCGGCGCCATCATGTCCGTTCCCGCCGGGGACCAGCGCGACTTTGACTTTGCCCGGAAATACGGGTTGGAAGTCCGTGTGGTGGTCCAGCCCGAAGGGGAAGAATTGAACGGGGAAACCATGGAAGAAGCCTACACCGGCCCCGGTGTCATGGTGAATTCCGAACAATTCAACGGCATGGATTCCAAGGACGCCCTGGAAACCATCACCAATTGGCTGGACGAACAGGGCCGGGGTAAAAAGGCGATTTCTTACAGACTGCGGGACTGGGGTATTTCCCGTCAGCGGTATTGGGGAACTCCCATCCCCGTGATCCATTGTCCGGATTGCGGTGTGGTGCCCGTGCCCGAAGCCGATCTTCCCATTGAGCTGCCCGAGGATGCCAACCTCCTGGAAAAGGGGGGATCCCCCCTGCCCACACTGGATTATTTTGCCAAAACCACCTGTCCCACCTGCGGCCGTGAAGATGCCAAACGGGACACCGATACCATGGATACCTTTGTGGAATCTTCCTGGTATTACCTGCGTTATTGTTCACCCCGTTTTGAAGAAGGGATGTTCGATCCCGAAGCCGTGAAGTATTGGGCCCCTGTGGATCAATACATCGGTGGTGTTGAGCATGCGGTTCTTCACCTGCTCTATTCTCGCTATTTCATGCGGGTCCTCCACGACCTGGGCATGGTGGATACCAAGGAACCCTTCACCAACCTGCTCACCCAGGGCATGGTCTGCAAGGAAACCATGACCTGCCCCGAACACGGCTATCTCTTCCCGGAACAGGCCGTTGAAACCGAAGGCAAAGAAGGGTTGACCTGCGATCGTTGCGGCCAGGATGTTGAAGTGGGCCGGGTCATTAAAATGTCCAAGTCCAAGAAAAACGTGGTGGATCCCAACCAGCTCCTGGAACAATACGGGGCTGATGTCACCCGTCTCTTCTGCCTCTTTGCCGCACCTCCGGAACGGGATCTGGAATGGAGTGAAGATGGTGTGGAAGGCAGCAACCGTTTCGTCAACCGGGTGTGGCGCCTGGTGCTGGACGGCATTGAGAATTTTGGTTCCGATGTGGCCGGCTTCACCGGTCCGGCGGCCGATCTCAAGTCCGGCGATGCCAAGGGGCTTTACATCAAGATCAACCAGACCATCCAGAAGGTCACCGACGACATTGATAAGAGCTTCCATTTCAACACCGCCATTGCTGCGGTCATGGAGCTGGTCAATGCCCTCTATGGTGTGAAACTGGAAAAGGCCGACGCTGAAATGAAGTCGGTTGTCCGTTTTGGACTGGAAAGCCTGGTTCTCCTGCTCAGTCCCATCATGCCCCATTTCTGTGAGGAATTGTTCCGGAAAATGGGATTTGAAGGATCTGTTCTGGAGCAGGCATGGCCCAAGTACCGTGAAGACTCCCTCAAGACCGACGAAGTTCTGGTGGTGGTCCAGGTGAACGGTAAGCTTCGGTCTAAATTCAACATGGGTGCCGATGACGATGAAGAGGCCATTAAGGCGGCGGCCCTGGGCGACGAGAAGATCCAGAAGTATACAGAAGGCAAGGAAGTGCGAAAGATCATTGTGATCCGGAAGAAACAAACCCTTGTAAATATTGTGGTGTAAAATGAAACGTATTTGCCTTGTAATGGTAGTGGGGCTGCTGTTCCTGATGACGGCCGGTTGCGGTTATCATCTGGAGGGGGGCGGCTACCTCAAGGACAATACCTCCCGGGTTTCCGTGGCGGTCTTTGAAAATAAGACCGCCATGGCGCGGGCCGGTGTTGCCTTCACCAATGAGCTGATTCGGGAGATCCAGGAAAAAACCGACACCCGTGTGGTGGACGGTGCAAAAAGAAAGATCCTGGGAACCATTAAGGCCATTACCTTTTCATCGGTGTCCAGAACCTCCACCACCACGGTGGTGCAGCGGGATGTGACCGCAGTTATGGATGTGAAACTGGTGGATGGGGAAGGGCAAGTGCTCTGGTCGGTTACGGGTTTTTCCGCCAAGGATACCTATGACGTCCAGGGTGATGTGGCCGATGACCAGCACAGCATTGATCAGGCTGTGGCTGAGATTGCCCGGCGGAGCGCCGAACGCATTGTCAGCCAGATGACAGCCAACTTCTAATTTAAAAATAAAAAAACAGGTAGTGCCCGATTTTCACCGGGTACTTACCTGTTTTTTTGTGTAAAGCTGTATTTAGAGCTTAGGCATTCACGAGCTTGAACAGTCTGGAAATCTTTCTGTCCGCTGTTTTCTTGTGGATGATGCCTTTTTTGGCTGCTTTGTGGAAGGCGGACTGGGTCTGTTTCATCAGCTCTGCGGAGTCTTCACCGGCTTCCTTGGCCGCACGTACTTTCTTTTCAAGGGTTTTGAGAAGGGTTTTTACGGATTTGTTTCTCAGTCTTCTTACCTGGCTCTGTTTTGCACGTTTTTTTGCAGATTTATGGTTGGCCAACTTGGTCTAGCTCCTTATGCTAAATTAGTTAATTAAAAATAATTAGTTATATTTCAAAACAGAAAAAATATAATATTTTAAAGGGATTGTCAAGGAAAACTATGGGGCAGCTGGTTAAAAAAACCGCATTGGTGAGCGGGTTAACGCTGGGAAGCAGGGTTCTGGGAATGGTCCGGGATGCAGTGATCGCCATGACCCTGGGCGGTGGTCCGGCAGCGGATTTATTTTTTCTAGCTTTCCGGCCCTTTGATTTGCTCCGAAAAATGTTTGCCAATGGATTTTTAACCCTTTCCTTTATTCCCGTGTTTTCAAATCGCCGGGCCGGGGGGCGTTCCAGCGACGGTGTTGCCATGGTTTCATCCTGCCTGGCCGCCTTGAGCCTGGCCGGGCTTGTTGTCCTGGGACTGGGACTGATTGGGGCCGACTGGGTGGCTGGTTTTATCGTGCCCGATACCCTGGGAGGGGACGGAAGGGCAACCGTTGCCGCCCTTTTTAAATTCATGCTTCCCTATGTTTGGATGATCATGGCCGTTTCCCTGGCATCGGCCGTACTTCAATGCCTGGGAAATTTCCACCTTCCGGCACTGGCTCCCAGCCTCTTCAACGGGGTGGTGATAGCCGCTGCCCTGGGAGCGGGGAAATGGGCGGGCCTGGAAGCTTCCGGTCTGGCCCTGGGGGTGACCCTGGGGGGCATGGCCCAGTTGATCCTGGTTTTTCCCCGGCTGTTGTCCATGGGCATGGTCCGGTTGAAGGGCATTTCCATGGCCCACCCCGGGGTGGTGGAGGCCGGGCGTAAGATGCTGCCGGCCATGGTGGGGTCGGGCAGTTTCCATGTTAATATTGTGGTGGCCTCCATCTTTGCCGGTTACCTTTCCCCGGGAAGTGTTTCCAGCCTTTATTTTGCAGACCGATTGGTCCAGTTTCCCATGGGGCTCATTGCCGTTTCCCTTTCCACGGTCCTGCTGCCCACCCTTTCCCGGCAGCTGGCCGACCGGAGAATGGATTTGGCACAGGATACCTTTGAGCAGGGGCTCCGCCTGGGTATTTTTGTCACCCTGCCGGCCATGGCCGGGCTCATGGCCCTGGCCCATCCCGTGGTGGAGTTGCTCTTTGCCCGGGGTGCCTTTGGTGCCGATGCCACGGCCCGCACCGGAGATTGCCTTTTTGTCCTGGCGTCCGGCCTCTGGGCCATGACCGGGACCCAATTGTTGTCCACCCTTCATTTCGGGCGGTCCCGGATGAAACAGCCCTTCCGGGCCGGGCTGATTGCCATGGGGATGAACCTCATCCTTTGTCCGATTTTAGGGCCGGCCTGGGGTGCCAAGGGGCTGGCCCTTTCCGTGGCCCTTTCCGCCATGGGCGCCTGCCTTTTTCTTGTCCTCCATCCCCCCGGGGGCCAGGGGGGCGAAGGGCTGGGGAAGGCGGTTCTGGAATCTGCTTGCCGAGCTCTTTTTCTATCTGTTATAATGTTTTTCCTTGTGCGCCATGCCGCCTCGGTTCTCATTGTAAATACATTGGGAACAACGGTTTTCAGCCTGGGGATCCTGGGATGTATTCTCCTGGGGGCCGGGTTTGTCTTCGGGGCAGGCTGGTGGATGGCACGGGGTGATGTCCGTCTTGTTCTCACCCTGTTGAAAAGGAAGTAACCATGGGTGCATTTGAAAAAATAGGGTTTTATCTGGTTTTTTGTTTCTGGATTCTTATTCTGGTCCTAATCGTGGTTTCCCCCAATGGAATCATGGATTACCGGCAATTGCAGGTAAAAGCCGTTGCCATGGACGCCAAGATTCTGGCTGCGGAGCGGGAGAACCGACGACTGGAAAAGGAAATCTGGAACCTGAAGCAGAACCCTGCTTATATCCGCCATCTGGCCAAACATGAACACGGCATGGCCGAAGAAGATGAACTTGTATTTAAAATGAAGCGTTGAGCCGGACCCGGTGCCGGCATTCTAAATCCTGGAAAGGATGGTCACATGGAATCTGATTACAACACCCTTGAACTGGCAAGAATTTACGAAAACCAGGGCTATTTTGAAGATGCCCTCTCCGTTTACACGGCATTGGATGCATCCGCCCAGGGGCAGGATCTTGAAATCCATGCCGCCTGCCAGCGGATGACCAAGGCATTGGGTATGGACGCCCAGGAGGGCCCGCTGGAATCCCAGGATGCCCAGGGCCGGGTCAAGGGGCTCATGGAGCAATGGATGGAATTGTTGGTGGCCGAGCAGCGGCTCCGGGTTTTCCAGGACATTAAAAACCGGATATGAAAAATCGAATTTAGTTGATCTACCATGGATAAACAGATAATTGGCCGGGCCCTGGTATTGGTCCTGGCATTGCTCCCCCTTTCCCTGGCCGTGAACCATTTTTCACCGGTGGGAATTCAATGGGTGGGCCAGTGGGACACGGAACAGGGGGTGATCACCGCCCGTTCAAAGGCCGATGCCGTCCTGCCCGAGGT
>JAKSBM010000042.1 GCA_022361135.1 Desulfobacterales bacterium
CAGACCAGCGGACCGTTCTTCTAATTGACGAGATTGACAAGGCAGACACGGATTTCCAGGATGATATGCTTGATGTACTGGACCAGATGCAGTTTGATATCATTGAGACCGACCGCACGGTCACGGCCAAACACCGGCCGGTGATCATTATTACCTCCAATGCGAAAAAGGATCTTTCCGACCCCTTCCTGGGACGGTGTAATTTCCATCACATTGCCTTTCCCGAATCCGATATGATGCGCCGGATCATTAATGTTCATTTCCAGGACATTGACAGCCGCCTGGCCGATGCCGCCATCAAATCCTTCTACGGCCTCAGGGAAATGGAAGGGGTGGAGAAAAAGCCGGCCACCCGTGAGCTTATCAATTGGATCCGCGCCCTCCAGGCCGATCCCGATTTCAAGGCCAAGGATTTGGTCAATGGAAAATTGCCCTTCCTGGGGGTTTTGTTCAAAAAGAGCCCGGACTATGAACGCGCCAAAAACATTTCCAGCCGGAGACGTCTGTTTTAATTCATCCGGTTAAGGAGGCGTTACCATGTTCATAAAATTTTTCTATACCCTGAGGGAGGTGGGGGTGCCGGTGTCTCCCACCTCGTTTCTGACCCTGCAGAAGGCCTTGAACCAGGGGATGATCCGTACCCTGGATGAGTTTTACACCTGTGCCCGATCCGTGCTGGTGAAAAGCGAGCGCTATTTTGACCTCTACGACCAGGTCTTTGCCCACCATTTCGAAGGGATTCCCCTGCCCGAGGACGAGGGCTTTGAAATCGACGAGGTGGCCCGGGCCATGCTGGAGGAATGGTTGAAGGATCCCAAGCAAATGGCCGATGCCCTGGGCATGGATGAAGATGAACTCAAGCGGATGTCTCCGGAGGAGCTCATTGAATACTTTAAAAAGCGGTTGGCCGACCAGGACGGCCGCCACGACGGGGGCTATAAATGGATCGGCACCGGCGGCTATTCTCCGGTGGGCCATTCCGGTTACCACCCCGGCGGCATGCGAGTGGGGGGACAATCCCGAAATAAATCAGCGGTGAAGGTGGCCGGGGAACGCCGGTACAAGGATTACTCCACCAAGGGGCCCCTCACCCAGGCCAAGATGGGGGAGGCGTTGAAGCGGCTTCGCAATATGATTCCCTCGGGTCCCATGGATCAGATCAATGTGGATGAAACCATCCGTCAGACCATGCGAAACGGGGGGGAAATCGAATTGATCTTTGACCGGGACCTGCGGGACCGGCTCAAGGTGATCCTGGCCATTGACAATGGCGGCTGGTCCATGGATCCCTATATCCAGGTGGTCCAGACCCTCTTTGACTATGCCTCTTCCCAGTTTAAGGAAGTCAAAACCTATTTCTTCCATAACACCATTTACGATTATCTTTGGGAGGATCCGGCCCGGTATAAGAAACCCCGGAAGGTGGGTGAATTTTCACGTCTGGACCCGGATACCCGGCTCATCATCGTGGGGGATGCCTCCATGGCCCCCTATGAACTCATGGCCCACGACGGCAGCATTCACATCTCCGAGCGCAGCGGACGGCCTAGCATTGAACAGCTCCGTTTCCTGGCCGACACCTTTCCCCATGCGGTCTGGCTCAACCCGGTGTCGGAATCCATGTGGGGCTATACCCACACCATCATGACCATTTCCAGCATTTTTCCCATGTTCGAGCTCAGTCTGGACGGCCTGGAAGGGGCGGTAACCGAGCTCATGAAGAAGGGGTAACGGGGTGGTTCCGGATTAGAAATGGGTGTTGTATAGCCGCTGGGTATTGTCAAATACGGTCTGTGCCAGGGCTTCGGCATCCACATTGCGGATTTCGGCCAGGCGCAGGAGAACGGATTTCACAAAGGCCGGCTCGTTGCGACGGTGCTTGTTCTTCTGGGGTTTGGGCGTGAGGTAGGGGGCATCGGTTTCAATGAGGATGCGATCCTCGGGGATCAGGGGGGCCAATTCACGCAGGTGGGCGCCCCGTTGCTGGATGGTAAGGATGCCGGTGATACCGATGTGGTAGCCCAGATCCAGGTATTTGAAGAGTTCTTCCCGGTTCCCGGAAAAGCAATGGATCACCCCCCGGCGGGATGCCGGCCCTTCGGCCTTGAGGATTTCGTAGAATCGCCCATTGGAATCCCGTTCATGGAAAATCAGGGGCAGGTCCAATGCTTCGGCCCGTTGCATCTGTTCAATGAAGACGGTTTCCTGGATTTCCCGGGGCGAGAACATGCGGTTGAAGTCCAATCCGATTTCCCCCCAGGCCTTTACACTTGGGTTTTCCTTGGCCATGTCTGTGAATTGGTCCAGCAGTTCCGGGGTGCAGTGGACGGCATCGTGGGGGTGGAGTCCCACGGCGGCGATGATATGGGCATGGGCCCGGGTCAATTCCAGGGCACGGGAGACCGTATCCAGGTCGACACCGGCAATCATCATGGCGCGAACCCCTTGGTCTGCGGCCCGTTCCATCATTTCATCAAAATCGGGATCAAACACGGGGTCGTTGATATGGCAGTGGGAATCGAAAAGGTTCATTGCGATATGCTTTCTCCCCAAGGGGAAGTTGTGGGTTGTGATAAAAGGCAAAGCCTTCACTGTTTGGAAGAAGCCGTATACGGGTTCAGTGAAGGCTCGGTGTAAGAAAAACTGTTTTGCAGCACTCCTTGACACGGTGAATTTATAACAGTAAATTCTTTTTCAGTCAATGTAAGACCCGGATACCCGACACGGCTGTGAACTGATTTATGACCCCTGATTCCCATAAAAATTCCATTATCCGATTGTTCAACGTCAGTAAGCGATATAACGGCAAACTTGCGTTGGATGGTCTGTCCCTGGATATCGAAGCCGGTGAGTTTATTTTCATCTCCGGTCCGTCCGGGGCGGGGAAGTCCACCTTGCTCAAGGTGCTTTACCTGGCGGAATCCCTGTCCGAGGGCCAAATCCTCATCGACGGTATCAATCTGGCACGGGTCTCTTCGGCCAAACTGCCCTTGCTTCGGCGCCGTTTCGGCATGGTTTTTCAGGATTTCAAACTTATTCCCACCCGCACGGTGTATGAAAATGTGGCCCTGGTGCTGGAGGTGGCGGGTGAAAAACCCCAGATGATACGAAAACGGGTCATGCATGTGCTTCGCACCTGCGGCATGGAGAAAAAGGCCAAATCCCTGCCCCCCACCCTCTCCGGTGGGGAACAGCAGCGGGTGGCCGTGGCCCGGGCCGTGGTGGGGGAGCCCGCCATTATCCTGGCCGACGAACCCACGGGAAGCCTGGATGCCAAGGCCGCCCAGCGGGTCATGGACCTTCTCATGCACTACCATAAAAAGGGAGCCACCATTCTTGTGGCCAGCCACAATCTCCATCTCCTGGAACAGAATGTCCGGGGCCGGAACATCGCCCTGGAAGATGGATGTCTGGTGAACACAACCACCATGCTTTAAGGATGATGCCATCGATGATTCGTTTTGTGCGAAATGCCATGTCCGATATCCGGTCCAACCGGTTCATGAATTTCATCACCATCATAACCATTGCCCTGTCCATTCTCATGGTTTCCCTTTTTCTGCTTTTTTTTGAAAATACGGGCCGGGCCATAGAGGCATGGAACCAGGGGGGACGGGCTGTGGTCTATCTCACCGACGGTTTTGATCCGGCCCAATTGCCCGAGTTGAAATCACAGATCCAGGCCCTGGGCGGGGTGGATGAGATGAGGTTTTTGCCCAAGGCCCAGGCCCTGGCCAAGTTAAAGGTGGAAATGGCCGGCCAAACCACCTTTTTGGAGAGTTTGGAACGCAACCCCCTTCCCCATGCCCTGGAAATTCGCATGGCCCGCCATGGGGAATTGGAGCAGATGGCGGAGTTGGCCCATGGGATCTCCGCCCTGGAATGGGTGGACAGCGTGGAATACGGCCAGGGGTGGCTGGGTAAATTCCTCCGGGTCTTCAATTTGTTCAAGGCCACGGGATATGTCATTTGCAGCCTCTTTTTGCTCATTGCCCTTTTTATCACCTCCAATACGGTGCGACTGGCCTTTCACTCCCGGCAGACCGAGGTGGAAATCATGCGTTTGGTGGGGGCAACCGAGGGCTTTATTAAGGCCCCCTTTTATGTGGAGGGGCTTCTCCAGGGGTTTTTCGGCGGTCTTTTGGGGTTGATGATTTTATTGTCGGCCTATACCACCCTGGCATCGGGGGTGGGCCATGCCCTGGCCTCCTACGTCTATCTGGATATCCGTTTTCTTTCCGTTAAGGCCATGGCCCTGGTCATTGTAACCAGTACCTTCCTGGGATGGTTTGGATGCTATCTTTCCCTGAAACAAATCTTAAAATAGGGCCCGTGACGGGGCGTCTGGCCGGGGTGATCCTCGGGGTCCTGATCCTGGTTTCGGCCTTCCCGGAGTGGTGTGGGGCTGGGGCGGTTACCGAGGGAACGGTGACGGCGGCCCGACTCAATGTCCGTGGGGCCCCGTCCCAAAAGGGCGTGGTGATCCGGGTCCTGGAAAAGGGAGATCGGGTTTCGGTGCTCAAAATTTCAGGGGGCATCGGGGGCTGGCTCACCATTCGGTATCGGAACAGCGTGGGCTATGTCCGGAACCGTCCCATCTATGTGAAGCTGGATTCCTACAGCCATGAAAAAAAGGAAAAATTGAAGGCCTCCCGGAATAAGATCCAGAACCGAATCAAGGCCGAGCAGAATAATCTGTCCCGGTTTTCCGAAAAGGAAGCTGAACTCATCGAAGGGCTGAACATCATTGACTACGCCCTGAACCAGGCCCGGGTCAAGGCCGGTACCCTGGAAAGGGAAAATCGGGTCCTGGAATCCCGGATCAAGGAAATCCAGGGAAAGCAGCAACAATTAATCTCCCGCATTGAAGCCAATAAGATCTATACGGGGAAGCGGCTGGCTGCCCTGTACCGGGTCCACATGATCGGTCGCCTGGACATGGGGGGGAGCCCGGAATCCCCCTTTGATTATGTGGTGAAGCAGAATGCACTCAAGCGGATCATCCAGGAGGATATCCGTGTCCTGACGGCCCAGGATCAGACCCTGGCCCAGCTTTCCCAGGTGAACCAGGATCTGTCCGGCAAGCTGACGGAGAAATCCGGCCTGGAGACGGAGTTGAATTACCAGATTCGAATCCAGGAAAAGGAGAGCCGGAAAAAGACCGACATTCTAAAAGAGATTCAACGGAAAAAGGAATTGTCCCGGGCGGCGGTGGCTGCACTGGAGGCATCTGCCCGGGCCCTGGACAGCCGGATGCAGACCATTGGCAATGAAAGCCTTTATCCATTGTCCGACGGCGAATTTGTGAACCAGAAGGGTCGCCTGGTCCCCCCGGTGGATGGAAAGGTGATCTCCCGCTTCGGGGACCGGAAGCCGGGAAGTTACAATAGCTTCACTTTTCAAAGTGGAATTGATATAAAAGTAAAGAGGGGTGAACCGGTTCGTTCCGTCTTCAGGGGAGAAGTTATCTTTTCAGACTGGCTCATTGGTTACGGCAATCTGATTATCATAAACCACGGTGACAATTATTACAGCCTCTACGCCCACGTCCAGGAAGTATTCAAGAAAAAAGGAGAAACCGTTGATACCGGCGAAATGATCGCGACGGCCGGAGATGCGGGATCGTTACAGGGCCTTTGCCTTCATTTTGAAATTCGGCACCACGGCAAGGCTGTCAATCCGTTGAAATGGTTGAAAATAGGAGTTTAGTGTATGAGAAATGCGTTGTGCAAGTCAGGGGGCTTCCGGTGGGTCACGGCCTGGGCGGTATTGGCTCTGTTTTGCCTTTGTCCATCCATTGGAAGCGCCAATGACGATGCAACCTATAAATCCTTGAAGTTGTTCTCCGATGTATTGGAAGAATTGGAAAAAAATTATGTGGACGACGTCAATACCGAAGACCTAATCCACAATGCCATCAAGGGCATGGTGGGCAATTTGGACCCCCACTCCAGCTTCATGCCCCCCGAGGCCTTTGAAGATCTCCAGGATGACACCAAGGGGCAGTTTTCGGGCATTGGCATTGTCATCACCATGAAGGACGGTATTCTCACCGTGGTTTCCCCCATCGAGGGGACGCCGGCCCAGAAGGCCGGTGTCATGGCCGGTGACATCATCATTCGCATCAACGATGAATCCACCAAGGGCATGGCCCTGTGGGAGGCGGTGAGTAAAATGCGGGGCCCCCGCCACCAGGAGGTCACCATCACCCTGTTCCGGGAAGGGGAAGCAGCCCCCCTCTCCATTCCCATCAAGCGAGACATCATTCCCCTGACCAGTGTGAGGTCAGCCCCACTCCAACCGGAGTACGGCTATCTGCGGGTGACCAATTTCCGGTCCAAAACCCTGGAGGAAATTAAAACCCATCTGGAAAAACTGGAAGGGGAGGACCAGAGCCTCAAGGGGCTGGTCATTGATCTGCGGGACAACCCCGGCGGCCTTCTGGACCAGGCCATTAAGATTTCCGATCTTTTCCTGGATTCCGGGCTCATTGTGACCATTAAAGGGCGCCAGGAAAGCAATAGCCAGGAGTTCTCCGCCTACGCCGATGCCGACGATCGCACCTATCCCGTCGTGGTGTTGGTCAACGGGGGCTCGGCCTCTGCATCGGAAATTGTGGCCGGAGCCATGCAGGACCAATCCCGGGCCCTGATCCTGGGCACCCCCTCCTTTGGCAAGGGCTCGGTCCAGACCGTCCGTCCGTTGAAGGATGGCTTTGGCATTAAATACACCATTGCCAGATACTACACCCCCAGCGGCCGGTCCATCCAGGCCAAGGGCATTGTGCCGGACATTGAAGTGGTTCCGGGCACCCTGGAGAAAAAGAAAGAGGAACCCTCGGCCTTTGATCAATTGATCAAGGAAAAGGATCTGAAAAACAGCCTGGCCCCGGAGGATGAAACACGCACCCCATCGGCTCCGTCTGCGGAAAAACGTCAACAAATGGAAATTGAGCGATTGAATCGGGATATGCAGGTGCGGCGTGCCCTGGATATTTTGATCAGTTACAATGTATTCAGTAAAGTAAATGACCGCTAAAAAAAAAGGCAAACCTGCCCAGAAGGCCGCCCCCCGGAAAAAAGGGGGGCGGTCCACCAAATCCAAATCCACACCGCCCGTTCGCCTGGCCGATGAGCTGAAAAAAATTTTCATCGGCGTTTTGGCCCTGATCACCGTTTGCATGATGGGGGCCATGGTGGCGGATATCTTCTTAAAACCCAAATCCGTGGAACGGCCGGAATCGGCCCGCACCGCCCAGAAAACCCCGGCACCCCGAAAGGCTCCGTCGGCGGAACCCCAGTCCCCCGGCTCCAATGAAGTGAAAAAACCCATGGCCGGGTTGATGGAGAAAAAGCAGGGCCAGATTGTTTACGAGGTCCTGGAAGATCTGGACAAGGTCAAGCATCCCAAACCGGTGGTTCCGGTGAAAAAGCCGGATCATTTGCCCCGCATTGCCGTGATCATTGACGATGTGGGTTATGATTTTAATGTGGCCATGGGCATGAGCCGGGTGGACCGGAATATCACCTTTGCCGTCCTTCCCTTTTCCCCCCACGGCCGGGAATTGTCCCGGCGCCTGAGGCAACGGGGCAATGAAATCATGCTCCATTTGCCCATGGAGCCCATCCAATATCCCAAATTTGATCCCGGCCCCGGTGCCCTGCTGACGGAGATGTCCCCGGATGAACTTCTGGAACAGCTCCGGGCCAATTTGGCCGACGTGGGCGGGGTGGCCGGAGTGAACAATCACATGGGCTCGGAAATGACCCGCCACAGCAATCAGATGAACCAGATTTTCACCGTCCTCAAGGCGGAAAATCTTTTTTTCATCGATTCCCGCACCTCGGCGGAGTCCACCTGCCGCGCATCGGCCCGGTTGCTCCAGATTCCCTTTGGGGAACGGGATGTCTTCCTGGATAATCGCCAGGAGGTTCCCTACACCGCCGGGCAGTTCCATAAATTGCTCAAACGGGCCCGGAAGTACGGGAGTGCCATTGGCATCGGCCATGCCTATAAAACCACCTTGAAAACCCTGGAGCAGGAAGTCCCCAAACTCCAGGGGAAGATTCACATCGTTCCGGCCAGTAGCTTGGTCCATGTGCCGGGGTAAGCCTCCCCTTTTAAAAGAATCGTAATAAAAGCTCCCATGGTGATCCTGCCATGGGAGTTTTTTTATGGGCGTGGTTCGATGACCGGGGGCAATGGGCGGTTTTTTCCTTTGGGGTTTGGGTTATTCCAGGCTGTCCTCGGTGAGGAGTAATACCGCCTGGGATACGGGAATGCGCTGGGGCAGCGGGGGATCGGTTTCCACCTGTTCCAGAAAGAGTTTGTTCACGGCCAAAAGGGTGAGGTTGAGTTGGTCCAGGTCCAGGAGGCTTTCCTTGGGCAGGTTCCAGATCCCCTGGAAATTTTGGGGGCAGAAATCCACCTGGGCCTCCCCATCCTTCTGGATATAAAGGGGGTAGCCGTGGGTGCGGCAGATCAGGGGGCGGGCCTTGTACAGGAGGCACCGGCCTTCGAAGAGGAGGGGACATTGGGCACCCTCCCGGTCTTCGGGGTTGGCCTCCACCGCATCCAGGATCCGGGCCTGCTGCATGGGGGAGGCTTGGTCATAGGCCTGGGCCAGGGCAAAGGCTTCCACGGGAAACAGACTGAGGAAGCGGCAGCAGCTGTCGCATCCGGCCCGGCAGAGGATTTCATCTGGATACTTGGTGTTGAGATTTTGAATATGGGTGTCCACCTGGGCCACCAGGGCAAAATAATTGGTCAGGGTTTGTGATAATTGGTCCATGGGTATGTGCTGTTTTTCTGGTTAGGGGGTGTTCTGTTATGCCGTTTTCCAGGAACCGTGTCAAGGTGGTGGTGGAAATCCTCCCTAAAACCCGCTGCTTAGGTGCCCGGGTGAATGTTTCCCATCCCGTTTTGGTGGGATGAAAACCTAGGATATTGGTGTCGGATGTTTCCCGTTTCACGGGGCGAAACCATTGTTCTTCTAAGGAACAATGGTCTTGACACCCCCATGGATTGTAAGTAAGTTTCACTTACCTACAAGGCGTTGGATGACCTGGTAAACCCATTGAATCAAACCAAGGTGGAGATCCATGAAACCCAAGCAGAAAACCAATCCGCCCGGGCGGATCAAGATCATGAAATCCTTTACCACGCTCATGGCGGAAAAGGATTTCCATTCCATTACCACAGCTGAAATCGCAAGCAATGCCGGTGTCACCGAAGGGCTGATCTATAAATATTTCAAGGATAAAAAGGATCTTTTGTACCAGGTCCTGGGGGATCATTTTCGGACCTTCCTGGCCCGGGTGGAGGCCCGGGTGGCCCGGAAGAACTCCTGCATTGATCAATTGGCTGACTTTGTGGAGGTCAGCCTGGAAAGCTATGCCGACAATCGGGTTTTTTCCCGGATTTTGCTGCTGGAAGTGCGCAATTCCCCAGCCTATTACGAATCCGTGGCCTATCAAATGGTCAAGGGATATTCAGGATTGTTGCTTGGGATTATTGAGGATGGAATTCAGGACGGAGAACTCAAACCCGGGACGGATGCGGGGCTTTTGCGCAGGGTTACCCTGGGCGCCGTGGAGCATGCCTGTCTGGGGGATATCATATTTGGCCGGGAATTTGACCACAAGGGTGTGGCCGCCGGCATTTGTAACATCGTATTGAACGGGGTACGTACGTGATGGAAAAAGTGGATATCGAATGGATGATTGAAGGGCGGCTTGAATCCGGGGCAACCGTGTTTGCCGAGGATACGTCCAAACAGATACTGGCTTCCCTGGGAGTTCCCGTGGTGGCGGAAAAGCGGGCGGAGAGCCCTGGCGAGGCCGGGCGCCTGGCCCGTGAAATGGGGTTTCCCCTGGTGCTCAAAGGTGTGGGGAAGGAATTGCTCCACAAGACCGAGGCCGGTGTGGTCCGTCTGAATCTGGGCAGTGAAGACCAGGTGATTGTCGCAGCCCAGGGGATGGCAGCCAATGCCGGAGATGCCCTGGAGGGATTCCTGGTTCAACCCATGGTGGGGGGGAATCGGGAATTTGTTGCCGGCATGTTCCGGGATGATCAATTTGGTCCGGTGGTCATGTTCGGCCTGGGGGGGATTTTCACCGAAGCCCTGGGCGATACGGTCTTTCGCCTGGCGCCCCTTTCCGCATCCGACATGGATGAGATGCTGGATGCCCTGGATTCCAAGGCCCTGCTGGGGGAATTCAGGGGGGAGGCCGCCGTTGACCGCGGGGCTTTGAAGGCCGTACTCCAGGGATTGTCCGATTTGGCCGTTCACCATCCCGGTATCCGGGAGGTGGATATCAATCCCATTAAGATTACCCCGGAGGGCCGGGCCCTGGCCGTGGACGGTCTCATCGTTCTGGATCTCTATCCCGTGGACGCCCCCGGGGTCACACCGGTGGATCCCCGGAAAATCCATCAATGCTTTTATCCGGAATCCATTGCATTTGTGGGGGCTTCGGCCGGCCTGGGGAAATGGGGTCACATCCTGCCCATTGCAACACTTTCCCGGGATTATCCGGGAAAAATATATCTGGTGAATCCCAAGGGGGGAACGATTCTGGGGGAGCGGGCTTTTTCCAGTCTGTCTGCCATTCCCGGGATCGTGGACCTGGCCGTGGTGACCATTCCGGCCCACCGGGTCATGGATCTGGTGCCGGAGTTGGAGGAAAAGCAGGTCAAGGGGGTGCTCCTTATTACATCGGGATTCCGGGAAGTGGGGGAGGAGGGCGCAGCCCTGGAGGCGGCTTTGACCCGGCGGCTGGAGGAGGCGGGTATCCTTTTGCTGGGGCCCAACACCATGGGCATGTGTAATCCCCACATGGATTTGTTCTGCAACGCTTCCCATGCCTATCCCATGGCCGGTTCCACGGCCCTGGTCTGCCAGTCCGGCAACATGGGTACCCAGCTCATGGCCTTTGCCGAGCAGCAGGACATTGGTATACGGGCATTTTCCGGATCCGGAAACGAGGCCATGGTGACCATTGAAGATTATCTGGATGCCTTTGCCCTGGATGAACTGACCCGGACCCTGGTCCTTTACATTGAAAGCGTGAAAAACGGACGTCGTTTTTTTGAAGGGGCCAAAAGGGTGTCCCGGAAAAAGCCCGTTGTGATCCTCAAGGGGGGGCGGACCCGGGAAGGGGGAGCCGCCGCCGCCAGTCACACCGGAGCCCTGGCATCCAATGCCCGGGTTTTTGATGCCGCCTGCAACCAGGCCGGTATCATCCAGGTGGAACAGCCCATGGAATTGCTCGATCTTTCCGCAGTTTTTTCATCCCTTCCCCTGCCCCGGGGCAAGCGGGTGGCCATCATGACCCTGGGGGGCGGCTGGGGGGTCATTGCCACGGACCTGTGCACCGAATACGGCCTGGAGGTTCCGCCCCTTTCCCCGGACATCATTGAGCGGTTGAACGGAATCCTGCCCGAGTTCTGGAGCCATGGCAACCCCGTGGACCTGGTGGGGGAATCCGATCCCACGATTCCAAAGACCTGCCTGGAGGAATTGTTGAAGTGGGATGGCTGTGATGCCGTCATCCACCTGGGGATCCACGGCCGAAGGGTTCTGGTCAACAATATGGTCAAGGCCGTGCGGAAAAGCGATCCCGATTTCAACGCCTCCCAGGGGGCATTTTTTCGCTCCGCCACCATCAAGGGTGAGGAAGCCTATTGCGACTATGTGATTGAATTGACACAAAAGTATCAGAAGCCGGTTTTGGGGGTGAGTCTTCTCACGGACGGTTTGAGCAAGACCATTTACCGGGACCCCGCCTCGGGGGAAAAGGCCGTATTTTTCCCCTCCCCGGAACGGGCGGTGAAGGCCCTGGCCGGGATGTGCCGCTACCAGCGCTGGCTGGGCACCCACGGCCATTGACCCCGGTCAAATGGGGTTGAATCCCCCCGGGTTTTGATCTAAGTTGAGGGCCAGAATAAATGTTAACCCAAGCAGGAGAAATGCCATGGCACCCCGAATAAGCACATCGGCCTTGATGAAGAAGAAGCAGGACGGACAGAAAATCACCGCTCTGACAGCCTATGATTATCCCTTTGCACGGATTCTCGACCAGGAGGGGATTGATGTCATCCTTGTGGGCGATTCCCTGGGCATGGTGGTCCAGGGCAAGGAAAATACCCTTCCGGTTACCATGGATGAAATCATTTATCACACCGCCATGGTGGTCCGGGGAACGGAACGGGCCATGGTGGTGGGTGACATGCCCTTCATGTCCTACCATGCCTCCCTGGACAAGGCCGTGGAAAATGGGGGCCGTTTTCTCAAGGAGGCCGGTGCCGGTGCCGTGAAGCTGGAAGGGGGAGCCGACGTCTGCCCCGTGATCAACGCCCTGGCCAAGGCCGGCATCCCGGTCCAGGCCCACATTGGGTTGACCCCCCAGTCCGTGCACCAGATGGGTGGGTTCAAGGTCCAGCGGGACGAAGACCGTCTGCTCCAGGATGCCCGGGATGTGGAGACGGCAGGTGCCTTTTCTGTGGTCCTGGAGGGGATTCCTTCCCCCATTGCGGCCAAGATTACAGAAATTCTGTCCATTCCCACCATCGGCATTGGGGCCGGCCCCGATTGTGATGGGCAGATCCTGGTCCTCCACGATATGCTGGGGATCAACGATCGATTCCTGCCCAAATTTGTCAAAAAATATGCCGACATTGCCGGTGAAGCCCGCAAGGGGCTCCAGGGCTATATTTCAGAAGTAAAGGCGGGGACCTTTCCCTCGGATGAATATGAATACAAATAGGATGGAATTCGCCGTCATCGGCTGCGGCCGCCTGGGAATTTCCCTGGCCGTTTTCCTGGCAAAGGAGGGGTTTATCCCCCGGGCCTTTGCCTCACGGAGCCGGGCTTCGGCCCAGCGGGCCGCCGAGCTGGCGGGCCGGGGGGAGGTCTTTGACGATCCCGTGGCCGCTGCCCGGGCCGCGGACCTGGTTTTCATCACCACCCCGGACGGGGCCATTGAGGGGGTCTGCAAAACCATTGCCGACCAGGGGGGATTTTCTCCCCAAAGCCGGGTTTACCATCTTTCCGGCGCCCTGTCCTCCTGTGTGCTGGCCGCGGCCCGCAAGGCAGGGGCTGCCACGGGCTCCATCCATCCCCTCCAGGCCTTTGCCCCCTATGCCCCGGGCCAATCCTCACCCTTTAAGGGCATCAACATGTCCATTGAAGGGGATGGGGAGGCCGTGGACCTGGGAAAGGAAATCGTCAATGCCCTGAAGGCGGTCTTTTTTCTGATCCCCACGGAGGCCAAAACCCTCTACCACGCATCGGCCGTGGTGGCTTCCAATTACCTGGTGACCCTGGAGCATTTTGCCCTTTCCCTCCTGGCCGAGGCCGGGTTAAGTGCGGACCGGGGCTATGACATCCTTGAGCCTTTGATCATGGGGACCTTGAAAAATATCAAGGCCCGGGGGAGTGTCAATGCCCTCACCGGACCCGTGGCTCGGGGGGATGAGGATATCATTTCCAGCCACCTGGACGACATTGATGACAAAATGCCCCAATTTTCGGATCTCTATCGAA
>JAKSBM010000970.1 GCA_022361135.1 Desulfobacterales bacterium
ACCCTGATACTTCATCCCAAGGGAGACCATTTCCCCAGCCATCGCCGGGTTGGGAGAAAAACCTTTGAATCAAATGGAAAAAGGCCCATTCAATGGGAAGGTTATTTTGAGAATCACTATAGATGCCGCAACCATACTCTAATTTGTACCTCAACCATGGGATCCCCCCTTCGGCTCCGGTTTTATCCGGGACCGAAGGGGGGTAGAATTTCCAGGGGGCCGCCTTATTTGATCCGTTTAACGGCCTGGTAATCCCCCCGGACCCTGAGGGTGAGGGTGACATCCTCGGCGGTGCGGTTCCGCCAGAACCAGCCGTGGTTCCCGGTGAAGGCGGCACGGATTTCCCCCCGGTCCCCTTCCTTGCCCCGGACTTTTTTGTAATTGATTTTCTGGCTGGCATTGTCCCCGTGGGTGTCGCAATTGAGGCGGCTGCCGTTGGCCTCCCATTCGTACTCCGCCCTGGCATCCATATCCATGACCAATTTCACCTCCACCCC
Source organism: Desulfobacterales bacterium (assembly GCA_022361135.1). Next base: position 498 of record JAKSBM010000970.1, read on the forward strand.
CTGGCCCGGGGTGAGGATAATATTCCGGCTGTCCTGCCATTGGGCACTGGCAGGGGGCGCTGGTTCGGGCTGGGAGATATCTTCCATGGACACTTTGGCCGTGGTCGGGCTTTGGGGGGCGGGTGTGGCGACTGGAGGCGCGGTGGATAATCCGGCCTTTTCCGAGGCCGCTTCCCGGGCCAATTGGGTTTTGATCTGGCCCATTTCCGTGAGGCCAAGAAGTTTACCTGCCCCGGTGGGGTCCAGGCCGTATTCCGCCGGGAGGACCACGGTGATGAGGATGACAATGGCGACGGCCAGGGCCGCCAGGGTGGAGAGCAAAAGGCGTTTGCCCCTGCCCGGATCTGTGGATTTATATGAATTCATGTGTTTTCTCCTTTGCTTAGCGGATGAAATAGCCGGTGAGTTGGTAGCCCATGAGGACAAAGCCGGCCGTGGCCAGGGCCAGGTTGGCAAATACGGCCTGGGATTGGAATCGTTTGGAGGACCGCCAATATCCCATGAAGATGAGGATGGCAGCCAGGGCCAGGATCTGCCCCAGTTCAACCCCGACATTGAAGGCGATGAGGTTGGCCAGCAGTCCGTCCGGGGAGACCTGGAACTCCTGGATTTTGGTGGCCAGGCCAAAACCGTGGAAGAGGCCGAAAATCAGGGTGGCCACCCGGGTGTTGGGCTGGACGCCGAACCAGGTGCGGAAGGCATCCAGGTTGTCCAGGGCCTTGTAGACCACGGAAAGGCCGATGATGGCGTCGATGATGTAAGCATTGGCCGGGACATTGAACCAGACGCCCACCATGAGGGTGGTGGAGTGGCCCAGGGAAAACAGGCTGACGTAGAGGGCCACCTGGGGCAGGCGGTAAAGGAAAAAAATCACCCCCAGCAGGAAGAGGATGTGGTCGTAACCGCTGACCATGTGTTTGGCCCCCAGGTAGATGAAGGGGATGATATTCACCCCGGTGATTTCCTGGATATATCCCTGGTCCCCCAGGGTGACCCCGTGGGCCAACAGCTCTCCAGCTCCCGGGAATAGAAAAATAAGGGCCAAGGCCAGGAAGGCCGGGCCTTTGATGCTACTTTGCATGGGACCTCCTAGGGCATTTGGGATTTATATTTTTTAACCAATTCTTCCAGGCTGAAATCGTTCCCCACCATGAAGAAGGGGTTGATTTCCAGCAGACCTTCCCAGGCGGCCACGGCACCGGGCATATCCTTGAGGTCGTTGAGCAGGACAACGCCCTTGTTCATCCGGGACTGCTCATGGGTGGGATCGGCTGCAATGGCACGGTCAAAGAGGTCCACGGCCCGGATGGGGTTGCCCGATCGGCGGTACATCACCCCCATGTCCGTGATGACGTTGGGGTTATCGGGGGTGATGGCCAGGGCCTTTTCATAGGATTGGATGGATTTTTCGTATTGGTCCGTATCAAAGTAGTAGTTGCCCAGCTCGATCCAGGGTTCGGGATCGGTGGGGTTGCTTTGGGCCTGGGATTCCAGCAGGGCGGCCGGGGAACTCTCCGGCCGTGCCCCTGTGGATTTCATGGGAACGATTCCCGTGCCCAGGGCAAATCCGGTGCCCAGGGCGGCAATGAGGAGCCAGATTAAAATCCGGCCCTTTGGTGTGGTGGCATTTTTCTTCATTGAATTTCCTTGCATCAATGGCAATTGAAAATGGAAGGCCACGGGTGGGCAACGGCCCGGAATCCAGGGCGGAAAATGCCTGAAAACTTGGGGTTGCAATACCCATGGCGCGGGTCCACGCTGTACAGCAATGGATGGAAAAATGGGGAAGAAAAATCTCGGTTTAACAGAGGAAGGTCTGGTTTAAGAGAAAAATGGGGGGGGCGGGCAGGGCCGCCCGGGGGGGATAAAATAGCCCGGCCATGCACCCGTTGGAGGGTCGGGGCACGGCCGGGACGTTGAACATGCCAAGGAAGGTGCCCTGGCAACTGCCGGGGTGATTCCGGGCCTGGGGATTATCCCAGGGGGCCTGGATGCAGCAGTCGTGCATTCCACCGTCCACCTCCAGGGAGCGTACTGGCGGTTTCTGGGGGAGCGGGCCATGATCGGTGCACCTGGCCTGGACGGATGCGGCCAGGCTGAGAATGATCCAAAGGATGAAAACAGGGTGCAAAGATCGATGTATGGCTTTGGGCATGGATGTCCTTGTCATGGGTATTTTATGGGTATCTCCCAGTCCGTTTCGGCGTGGGCCATATCCAATGTCGACTATCTACCCCATGGGGGAGGGGGAGTCAAATTACCGTGTGGTCATCTTTGGCGTATTTGTGTAGAGGCGGCCGGCCGGAAGCCCTTTACATGGGGCTTCCGGCTGGGTGGAGTCGGGGCTCAATGGGAAAAATAGGGCGTGCCCGGACGGGGAACAAAGGCGTTGAATCCGTTTTGGTGGAGGAAGTCCTTGAAGGCCAGGCTCTGGTCTTCTTCCCCATGGACAACGGCAATGCGCTTGACCTGTAGGCGGGATTTCTTCAGAAAGGTGAGCATTTCATTGCGGTCGGCATGGGCCGAAAGTCCTCCGATGCGGACCACCCGGGCATGGAGGGGGTATTCCTTGCCCAGGATTTTCAGCCGTGGGGTTTCCTTTGTCTTTTTTGACAATCCCTTGTCCAGGATGCGGCGGCCCAGGGTGTGGCCGGCGCAATATCCCACCATGAGGATGGTGTTGGCCGGGTTGTGGATCCGGTAGCGCAGGTGGTGGAGGATGCGGCCGGCCTCGCACATGCCCGAGGAGGAGATGATGATATGGGGTGTTTTGGACCGGGTGCAGGCCATGGAGGCTTCCACGGAATCGATGTAGGTGAGGTGAGGGAATTCAAAGGGGCGGCGGCCCTTTTCCAAAAAGCTTTCGTGGGTGGCCTTGTCAAAGGCTTCGGGATGTTCGGCAAAGACCCGGGTGAGGTTGGAGGCCAGGGGAGAGTCCACAAACACGGGGAGCTTGGGTACCTGGTTCCGGTCGTAGAGTTCGTGGATGAGGTAGACCAGGTCCTGGGTCCGGCCAAAGGCAAAGGCCGGGATCACCACCACCCCCTGGCGATCATGGGTGTCGGTGATGACCCGGGCCAGGGCCGTGCGGATGTCCTCGGTGGGGTCGTGGTCCCGGGCGCCGTATGTGCTTTCCATGAGCATGAGGTCGATGGGGCCGATGTCCTTGGGAAATTTCAAATTGGGGTTGTTGAGGATGGGGCGGTTGAAGCGGCCCATGTCCCCGGTGTAGAGGACGTTGGTTTTCTTTCCCCGGTCCCGGAAGGTGAGGAGGCACATGGCCGACCCCAGGATGTGACCGGCATCGAAAAAGGTCAGGGTCATGCCTTTGCCGATGGTGACGGGTGTGTTATATGGGTAGCCGTCAAAGGCGGCCAGGGCGGCCCGGGCATGGGCGGCGGTGTACAGGGGGGTGACCCCCTCCAGCTGGTATTTTTCCAAGAGCCGGCCAATGGCCTGGGGGTTGAGTTTGAATTCATCCAGCTTCAGGCTTTTGCTGATTTTTTTCCGTTCCCGGTGGGTGAGTTCCCCGGTTTTGGCGTGGATGAGGTTGTAGAGGTGGCCCCGGACCTTTTTATAGTTCAGGTAGTTGGCATCGCTTTCCTGGATGTGGGCCGAGTCCCTGAGGAGAAAATCACAGGCGTCGGTGGTGATCCGGGTGGTAATGATCCGGCCGGAAAACCCCTGTTTTACCAGCAGGGGGACCCGTCCGCTGTGGTCGATGTGGGCGTGGGAGAGGACCATGTTGGTCAGGGATGCGGGATCCAGGGGGAAGGCCTGGTTCTTTTCGATGGTCTGTTTCCGTTTGCCTTGGAAGAGTCCGCAGTCCAGCAGGATTCGATCTTTTCCGGTTTCCAGCAAGTGCATGGAACCGGTGACTTCCCTGGCTGCGCCAAATGATGTGAATTGCATGGGGGACCTCCTTTACGGCCACCCCGAATCATGGTCCTTTGACCCGATTTCAGCGTTGTTCTGGAATTTTAATCCTTAAAATATTTTATATATTCAATGGGTTAAAATTATCCTGCGCCCTGGATTTAAATCAAAATTCCTTTGATTCGAGGTACCCTGTTAATTAAGGATTGTCCTGATAAGATATGGAAGGATGAAGGATTTGGCAACCAAGAAGATGGCGAATATCCAATGGCTTAAGCGGCCCATCCCCCTGGTGGTGATGGTTTTGGGGGTGGGGCTCTGGGCCTGGTTTTATTTCTTTTTCCAGTTCTGGACCCATGTGGACCCCAGCGGCTTTTCCGCCCTCATGGTCTATGGGGCCGAGGGCATCCATGGGGACCGGGGGCGGCAGGTGTTGATCCACCGGGACTTTTACCCCCACGCCGAAGTCCTGCGGGTGATGGCCCGTTCCCGGGGGGTGGAATTGGTGGTTACCCAGGGCTATCGTGCCCCGGGGAAACCGGTGCGGGACACGGTGGTGACCCCGGCGGTGCGTTCCAATCATCTGGCCGGCCATGCCCTGGACATGAATCCCCGGTACCGGGGGAAGACCTATACCTCCGAGGATATGAACTGGACCCATTTTGGGGAATTGCCCCCGCCGGTCCAGGATTTCCTCATGGCGGTCCGGGACCACGGGCTGTTGCGCTGGGGCGGGAGTTTTTCCACCCCGGATGTGGTCCATGTGGATCTGCCCTTGAACCTGGAGGACGAGGCGCTCTGGAACCGGTATTACCAGGAATGCGCCCGGGATTATTTTGCCGCCCCTCCCCTGTGGAAGGTGCGGTTGACACAGATCCGGCACCGGCTCTTTCCCGGGCGGATGTCGGTGTATCGTCACAAAACCACGGCCGGGGAATAAAAAAAGGGCGGTACCGGAAACACCGGCACCGCCCGAATATTCATGGGGAGGTCTGGATGTGGAATTTCACATCCGGCTTCCCCTTTTTAGTGCACTTCTAATCATGTCAAAAGACAATTATTGGAGGTGTCCTTTATTTGATTTTACAGGGTATAGAGATCGTCCGTTGCAAAGACGGCTTCCGTGGTCAGGTTGACCCCCAATCTCCGCAGCCCTTCCTCATCCCCGGGGGAGGGCATGTGGGTCATGTGCATTTCACAGCCGGAGAATTCCTTGAGCATGCTAGATAGCGAGGGCCAGACCTCAGCAGCCAATCCCGCGAGAGCTTCGCCGCGG
>JAKSBM010001003.1 GCA_022361135.1 Desulfobacterales bacterium
AACGGAAAGTAAGAAAATGGAAAACGTCTTTATATACGACACCACCCTCAGGGACGGCATGCAGGGGGAGAACATCTTTTTCTCTCCCTCGGACAAATTGAAAATCGCCAAAAAACTGGATGAATCCGGCATTCACTACATCGAAGGGGGATGGCCCGGATCCAACCCGGGTGCCCAGGAATTCTTTGAACTGGTAAAGGATGAAACCTCTATCCAGGCCAAGATTGCCGCCTTTGGTTCCACCCGCCGCCAGGGCATCAGCTGCGATGCCGATGCCAATCTGGCCTCCCTCATTGCGAGTGGAGCACCGGTGATTACCATTTTCGGTAAATCCTGGGACCTCCACGTCAAGGAAATCATGGACAACACCGAGGAAGAAAACCTGGCCATGATCGAGGAAAGCATTGCCTGGCTGATCTCCCACGACCGGGAGGTCCTCTACGATGCCGAACATTTCTTTGACGGATACAAGGAAAATGCCGAATTTGCCCTGAAAACCCTGAAGGCCGCCCTCAGGGGCGGCACCCGGACCCTGGTCCTCTGCGACACCAACGGCGGCTCCATGCCCTGTGAAATCGAATCCATTGTCCGGGAGGTGGGGGAGTACTTTAAAGACGTTGCCGGATTGCGCATCGGCATCCACACCCACAACGACTGTGCCATGGCCGTGGCCAACTCAGTCAATGCGGTCCATGCCGGTGCCACCCTGGTCCAGGGCACCATCAACGGATATGGGGAACGGTGCGGCAATGCCGATCTCACCGCCATCATCCCCATCCTGGCCCTGAAAATGGGGAAAAAATGCATGACTCCGGAAAATCTGGAAAAGCTGCTTTCCCTGTCTAGGTTTGTTTCCGAAACCGCCAATGTACCCCCGGTGCAATCCCGTCCCTTTGTGGGCCAGAGCGCCTTTGCCCACAAGGGTGGGGTCCATGTTTCCGCCATCATGAAAAACCCCCGGGCCTATGAACACATCACCCCGGAACAGGTGGGCAACAAGCGCCGGGTTCTGGTGTCGGAACAATCGGGTAAAAGCAACATCGATTACAAGGCCAAGGAACTGGGCGTGGACCTGGGGGACGATCCCCGGCTCAAGGCTCAGATCGTGGCCAACATCAAGGAAATGGAGAACGAAGGCTTTGAATTCGACGCCGCCGACGGCTCCCTGAAATTGATGATGGAAAAACTCACCGGCAAATACCAGTCCCAGTTCAGCCTGGAATCCTTCCGGGTTTCCGTTGAAAAGGACAAGGAACGGCCCTGCTACTCCCACGCCATGATTAAAATCCGGGTGGGGGACCGCATCGAGATCACCTCGGCCGAGGGCGACGGTCCGGTATCTGCCTTGGATAATGCCTTGAGAAAGGCCTTGTCCACCATTTATCCCAGCATCAATGACCTTCACCTGGTGGACTTCAAGGTCCGCGTCATTGACGGATCCGACGGCACCGACGCCCGGGTCCGGGTACTCATTGAGTCCAGGGACACCAAACACATCTTCACCACCGTTGGGGTCTCAGAGGACATTATCGAAGCCAGCTGGCAGGCACTTGAAGAGTCCTTCCAGTACAAATTATCATTGGACAAATCTAAAGAAAGAAAAGGGTAACGCACCATGAGCGAGGACAACCGCATTATCGTCTTTGACACCACCCTGAGGGATGGGGAACAATCCCCAGGGGCGAGCATGAACCAGGCAGAAAAATTAAGAATCGCCACCCAGCTAGAAGCCCTAGGAGTTGATGTCATCGAAGCCGGTTTTCCCGCAGCTTCCGACGGAGATTTTGAAGCGGTCAAAGCCATTGCCGAAACATTGAAAACCGCCCAGATCGCCGCCCTGTGCCGTGCCAATGAAAATGATATCCGCAGGGGATGGGAGGCCATCAAAGATGCCGCCCACCCCCGGATCCACACCTTCATTGCCACCTCGGAACTCCACATGAAGTACAAACTCCAGATGGAACCGGAACGGGTATTGGAAAAAGCCGTGGAGTCGGTGAAACTGGCCGCCTCCTTCACCGACAATGTGGAATTCTCCGCCGAGGACGGTTCCCGGTCGGACCGGGATTTCCTCTGCAAAATCTTTGAAGCCGTCATCGATGCCGGGGCCACCACCATCAACCTGCCCGACACCGTGGGCTATGCCGTGCCCGAGGA
>JAKSBM010000338.1 GCA_022361135.1 Desulfobacterales bacterium
GAGATACGTGGTCAAGGCGGTTGTGGGTGAAGAAAACTTCATCGACATGACCCCCAACCGGTCCAACAACTTCTGTTGCGGTGGCGGCGGTGGTTACCTGCAGTCCGGTTTCCAGGAACAACGGCGGGCCTACGGTCAGACCAAGGCCAACCAGATCCTGAGCACCAAGGCAGCCTATTGCATCACCCCCTGCCACAATTGCCATGCACAGGTCCACGACCTTTCCGAGGTCAACGAACATGCATGGGAAACCGTCCATCTTTGGACCCTGCTGGCATTGTCCCTGGGAATCCTGGGCCCCAATGAACGGGAATACCTGGGAGACGATCTCAAGGAAGTGGATGTATTCCACCCCGAATCTGCCATGTAAGGTTGTGACAGATTAAGATATGCTAAACCCGGCAGCCGGTATGGCGGCTGCCGGGTTTTTTGCGTCCGTAGCACGTGGTTTTCGAAGGGGGTTTATGTGTTTGCCTCGGCTGTTTAATTATGATAAGGAATTTTGATTATGACTCAGGTTATCAGCATTGCAAATCAAAAGGGCGGTGTGGGTAAAACAACCACCGCCGTCAATCTCTCGGCCGCCCTGGCTAAAATGGGAAAAAAAGTGCTTTTGGTGGACTGTCATTCCCAGGCCAACGCCACCACGGGTATGGGCATTGATAAACCCGATCTGGAGCTTTCCCTTTACCAGGGGCTCATCGGCGAGGTTTCCATTGAAGATGTGATCCTGCCCACCATGTTGCCCAAGCTCATGATTGTTCCGGCCAACGTCGACCTCATCGGGTTTGAAATTGAAATGGTGGATGCCCCCCGGCGGGAATCCCGTTTGAAACAATTTCTGGCGCCGGTCATGGATCGGTTCGATTATATTTTCATTGATTGTCCGCCGGCCCTGAGCTTTTTGACCCTGAACGCATTTACGGCATCCCATTCCGTGGTGATTCCCCTGCAGAGCGAATTTTTTGCCCTGGAGGGGCTGGGACAGCTGTTGGATACCATAAAGCGGGTCAAGTCATCGTTTAATCCGGGACTCAAGATTAAAGGAATTCTTTTGACCTTGTTTGACAAGCGGACCAACCTGTCCCAGAATGTGGTGGAAGATGCCCGGCAGTACTTTAAAGATTTGGTGTTCAAAACGAAGATTCCGCGGAATGTGAAACTGGGAGAATCTCCCAGCTACGGTCTTCCGGTTATTCTCTATGATAAACAATCACAAGGATCCAAAAGCTATGTGGCCTTTGCCAGGGAACTTTTGAAGCGATGATGAAAAAGAAGAAGAAAAATACGGGGTTGGGACGGGGTATTTCCGCCCTCATACCTGATCTGGACCTGGAGACTCCCGAGAATAAATCGGAGTTTTTCATGTGTCCGGTGGAAGAGATCTCTCCCAACCGGTATCAGCCAAGGACGGCATTTTCCCAGGAAGAACTGGATCGCCTCAGGGACTCCATTGCCCAGCAGGGTGTACTCCAACCCCTGTTGGTTCGGAACATGGACGGGGCCTATGAGCTCATTGCCGGTGAGCGGCGGCTTCGGGCGGCCAAGGCGGCCAAGCTTCCCCATGTGCCAGTGGTGGTGAAGGATCTCACCGACGAGCAGGTTCTGGAAGTTTCCATCATCGAAAATATCCAGCGGGAAAACCTTAACGTTCTGGAGGAGGCCGAAGCCTATTACCGCCTCATCGATGAATTCGGCTATACCCAGCACAAGGTGGCCAAAAAGATCGGTAAAAACCGGTCCACCATTGCCAACCTGCTCCGGTTGCGCAGCCTTCCCCAGCCCATTAAGGAAAGCCTCATTGCCGAAGATATCACCATGGGCCATGCCCGTGCCCTTCTGGGCGGTCCCAGTGAAGCGGAGCAATTGCGGCTGTTCAAGGAAGTGACGGACCGGAAATTGTCGGTGCGTGAAACCGAGCGGCTGGTGAACCGGGCCAAGGAGACCCCCAAACCCAAGGGACCGGAGTTGTCCGCCGAAGACAAGGCGGCCCTGGAGCAGACCTCCAGCCGCATTGCCCAACAGATTAATTCCAACGTAAGCATTCGCATGAAAGGGGAGCAGGGGCGCATTGAAATCAAATTTGCCACCCACTCCGAATTTCAGCGGCTTGTGGAGCTTCTGAGTAATATTTCATGAAAATCACCATAGCGAAAACGGCGGGCTTCTGCATGGGCGTCCGCCGGGCAGTGGACATGGTTCTGGACGCTGCCAACCACGCCGATGAGCCCATTTACACCTATGGGCCTTTGATTCATAATCCCCAGGTCCTGGAAATGCTGGAAGACAAAGAGATCTTCCGTTTGGATACCATTCCCGAAAAGGGAGAGGGGCTGGTTCTCATCCGGGCCCACGGGGTGCCCCCCCGTGATGAAGAGGCTTTGAAACAGGCCGGTTTCACCGTGATGAACGCCACCTGCCCCCGGGTGGTCCGGGTCCAGGTCATCATCAATCGATACGCCAAGCAGGGCTACCACACCATCATCATCGGGGATGAAAAACATCCCGAGGTGGTGGGCCTTCTGGGCTATTCCCGGGACAATGGGGTCACCGTGACCTCCATGGATCAGATCAAGGAATTGCCCGCCTATGAAAATGCCGTGGTGGTGGCACAAACCACCCAGAATACCGCCTTCTACGATGAGGTGAAGGAATGGTGTACCACCCATCGTCCCCACTATAAGGTGTTTGACACCATCTGCGGTTCCACGGAAAAACGGCAGTCGGAAATCCGGGAGTTGGCCGATTCCCACGACCGGGTCATTGTGGTGGGGGGCAAGCAGAGCGGAAATACCAAGCGTTTGGCCCAGGTGGCCAAGGAGACCGGCACGCCGGCCGTTCACATTGAGACCGTTTCCGAGATCAATTTCAAGGAATACAAGGACGCCAAGTCCATTGCCATCACCGCAGGGGCATCCACACCCAATTGGATCATCAACGATACCTGTGCCCAGGTGGATCGGAATTTGAAAAAAGAGGCCACCGGACTGGGAAAGCTCAGCCAGGGCATTGAACTCATCCTCCAGACCAACCTCATGCTTTCCCTGGGCGCCTTTGGCCTTACCTATGCCTGCTCCGCCTACCAGGGGCTGGAACGGATCTTTCCCCATGCCGCCCTGGCCATGTTCTATGTCTTTGCCATGCAGACCGTGAACAATATTGTGACCATTAAATCCGACACCTACAACCATCCGGGCCGGGCCGCCTTTCACATGAAATATCGTCCCTGGCTGGTGGGCCTTGCCGTGGGCTCCGGTCTGGCCGGGCTCGTCCTGGCCGCCAACATCGGATGGGGATCCTTTACCATTCTGTTGATCATGAGCCTTTTGGGCCTGACCTATAATTTGGAAATCATTCCATCCTGGTTCTCCCGAAAAAAATTGCGGGGCATCAAAGACATTCCCGGTTCCAAAACCATTTTTGTGGCTGCGGCCTGGGGAATGGTCACGGCGGTTTTTCCCGCCATTGGCAACGGGGGCGGTGTGCTGTCCCTGGTGCCGGCCTTCTGTTTCAGCGGCGGTTTGATCTTTGCCCGCACGGCATTTTTCGACATTGCCGCCATCCAGGGGGACCGCATCGCCGGCAAGGAGACCATCCCCATTCTTTTGGGGGTTGAAAAGAGTCTGCGACTGGTTTCCATGGTCCTGGCCGCCAATGTGTTTTTGCCCATGCTGGCGTGGCTCGCGGGGCTGGTCCCCTGGACCGGGCTTTTCCTGGCCCTGGTACCCCTGTATATGTTTGTTCTGGTCCACCTGTTCAAAAAGGACAAGCTTTTGTCCGGCTGGCAGGCGGAATTTCTCGTGGAATCATCCTTTTTGATCAGTGGGGTGCTTGCCATTGTTGTATGATCCGGTCGCAGGTGAGATGTCCTGGACCTTCTCCTGAATCTGCGGCCCCCAAGATAGAGGCGGAAACATATGAGCGGCGAAAATGGAAATCAGACTGCCTGCCCCATGATTGGGTTGCTTGCCGTGCGGAATCAGCTCATCACCAAAACCGAGCTGGAGAACGGACTCCGGTCCATTGCCGATACCCCGGAGCCCGAAGAGGCATTGAAGCAGTATTTCCTGGCCAATGAGCTCATTTCCGCCAAGAACATCGAGCGTCTTTTTCGGGTGGCCAAGGCCCTGGAGATCCGGAAAAAGGAATTCAAATTCGGCGCCATTGCCGTGCGCAAGGGGATCATTAACCAGAGTCTTCTCACCCTGGCCCTGGAGGAGCAGGAGGCCGATATTCGAAACCAGAAAAAACCCCGTCTCATCGGGGATATGCTGGTGGAGTCCGGGCTCATGACCCCCCGGCAACGGGATGCCATCCTTAAAATGCAAAAGCGGGTTCGATCCCAGCCCAAACCCGAGGTTGCACCTCCAGAAGATGCCGCCGACGAAAACAGCACACCGGAAGAACCGCCGGTGGAAGAAGCCCTTCCCATCACCTGCCATATCCTGGAGGAAACCCTGGTCCTCCAGGTGGATGCCGATCGCATGGCCGCCCATCTCACCAAAACCGATACCTTCACCGAAGACGTCTCCGCCCGTGAGATCAAAGAAGCCCTATACGACCAGGGCATCATCTCCGGCATCATGGTGGATGAAATGATTGAAGGGTTTATCCGCTCTTCGGGATATCGGAAAAAGGGATTCCGGGTGGCCAAGGGGGTTCGGCCCATCCATGGCCAGGACGGCAAAATTGAATACTTTTTTAATACCGATTACCTCAAGGCCGGGGGCATGGACGGTTCCGGGAATATTGATTTCCGCCAGCGGGGCCAGGTGCCCCATGTGGAGCCCGGCACCCTGTTGGCCGAGAAAACCCCCATGGTACCCTTCCGCCAGGGGAAAAATATCTACGGGGAAATCGTTGAAACTTCCGTGGGCCGGGATGTCCATTTGAAATTCGGCAAGGGGGCGGTGCTTTCCGAGGACGGCCTCAAGGTGCTGGCCGGGGCCAAGGGCTATCCCAAATTTTCCCTGGCCGGTGTGATTTTTGTCCACCAGACCTATACGGCCCCCGGGGATGTGGATTACGAAACCGGGCACATCGATTTTGAGGGCAATGTCCGGGTCGTTGGCGGGATCAAGTCCGGCTTCAAGGTCCACGCTTCGGATATCGAGGCCAAATCCCTGGACGGTGGAATTATCCAGGCCGATGGGGATTTGATTATCAAGGGCGGCATTGTGGAAGGCACCATCCATGCCCGGGGCAATGTCTTTGCCCGCTTCATCCATAAATCCGAAATTGTCTGCATGGGCAATGTGGTGGTGGCCAAGGAAATTGTGGATACCACCATTGAATCTTCGGGATTTTGCGCCGTGGAATACGGTAAGATCATTTCATCCAATATTTCCGCCAAGATGGGGATTCAATCCAAACATGTGGGCACGGAAATGGCGGTTCCCTGTTCCCTTCAAGTGGGGCTGGATATCTACGCCCGCAATGAGTTGACCAAGATTCGGAACATGAAGAATGAAGCCGGTGTTTTATTGGATGAATTAAAGGAAAAACAGGCAAGCCTGGAGGAAAAGAAGGAAGTCTGCCAGGAAAAGATCACCCAGCTGGCACACATCCAGGATCGTTCCCAATTGGCCATCCAGGATTGCAAGGCCGAGTTGCAGCAACTCATCGCATCAAGGGCCTCGGCCATGGAGCAGGATGCCATGGCCCGGAAAGTTCAGGAATTGGAGTCCAGTGCCGTTGGGGCTGAAGATGGCCTGGAGGCCCTTTTCCATAAATCCGATACCCTGGACGGGGAACTCCACCGCATGGAAAAGAAGATCGAAACCCAGGAACAATTGCTGGCGGATCTGATCCAGGAAAAGACCAACCTGGCCCAATGGTCCCGCAAGTATCCGGGAAAGGCCGAGGTCAAGGTGGTGGGAACCATCCAGCCCGGCACCATGATCCGGGGCCGCCACAGCGCCATGGCCGTGGATCAACTCCTGCGGACCTCCAAAATCAAGGAAATCTCCGGTTCCGCGGATGATAATGACGCCATGGGACCCCAGTACCGCATGGTGGTCACCCGGTATTGATCCGGGCCGCCGTCGGCCTCCGGTCCCGGATTTTAATGCCGGGGTAGGGGCAGCTTTTTCAACTCCCGGATCCGTTGATCCTTTTCCTGCCACAGGCGGTTGAGCCATTCACAGAATTCCGCCTTGAATTGTGTGTCGTTGAAATAATCCCCCCGCACGGTCTCTTCCACATCAATGACCTTGAAATCCACCACAATCCGTTGGGTCTGGCCCGAGATGAACTCCCAGAAACTGGGGGTTTTGTCCGGATAGACAATGGTGACGTTGAGGATTTTGTGCAAATAGTCTCCCATGGAGCCCAGAACAAAGGCAATGCCGCCGGCACGGGGTTTGAGCAGATGGTCAAAGGGGGAATTTTGGCTGGCTTTTTTGGCCGGGGTCAGCCGGGTGCCTTCCACGAAATTCATCACGGAAACCGGGGTGTGTTTGAATTTTTCGCAGGCCTTGCGGGTGGATTCCAGATCCTTTCCCTTCAGGTGGGGATGTTTTTTCAAAAACGCCTTGGAATAGCGTTTCATAAAGGGGAAATCCAGGGCCCACCAGGCCAGTCCCAGAACCGGCACCCAGATGAGTTCCTTTTTCAAGAAGAACTTCAGCATGGGGATTTTCCGGTTGAGCAGGGTCTGGAGTACCAGGATGTCCACCCAGGACTGGTGGTTTGAAATCACCAAATACCAATCCTTTTTCTTGAGTGTGTCCAGCCCGTAAACTTCCCATTGAACCCGGCAGAAGAGTCGGGTGGTCAGGGAATTGATACCGATCCACAGGGTGGCAATGGCAATGAGGGCCCGATCGACCATCACCACAGCTTTCCGGGCCGGAAGGGTGAATTTGATCAGGGAGAGACAGATCAACGGGGTGGCCAGGCAGAGGGTGTTGAGGACATAGAGCAGAAAGGCCAGGCTTCCCTTGAGCGGTGTGGGCAGAAAGTGCAGCATTATTCTCCTTAAATTATTCGGAGGCCTGGTTCTGGATATATTTTTTTACCGTTCTCCGGTCCAGTCCGGTGATCCGGGCCACCTTTTCATAGGTTCCATGGGTTTGATACAGCAGGGCACAATACCCGGCCAGAAGTTCGGGAACGGCCATGGTTCCCTCACCAAGCCCCTGGCAAAGGGCTTCCTTGAGGGTGGCCGGTCCCCGGGGTGTGGTTTCCTTTCCCCGGTAGTCCCGTCGCAGGAGTACGCTTCTGACGCATTGCTCCAGCTCCCGGACATTCCCGGGCCATTGATAATCCTTTCCCAGACGACGGTCAATGATTCTTTTCACTTTTTGGGTGAACTTTTCCGATTTTAAACCGGTCATTTTATTGATGGTGAAATTGAGCAGGTCATCCAGTTCGTGGGGGCATTCCTGGATCCGGGTCCGCAGGGGGGGCACCTCGATGATGTCCGAGCAGAGCCGGTAATAAAAATCGTCCCGGAAGACCTTGCCGTCCATGATGTCCTGGAGGGGGCGGTTGGTGGCGGCAATGACCCGGCCGTTGAACCGGGATTCCGCATGGGAGCCCACCGGGGAAAAGGCCCGTTCCTGGAGGACCCGGAGCAGTTTGATCTGCACATGCTCCGGGATTTCCCCGATTTCGTCCAAAAGAATGGATCCATGGGGACTGCACCGGTCAAATACCCCCTGGTAGTCCTCCACCGCCCCGGTAAACGCCCCCTTGGTATGGCCGAAAAGTTCTGATTCCAGAAGGGTTTCCGGGTATTGGGAAAGGTTCAGGGAGGAAAAGGCCCGGGTAAAGCTCTGGGTGAAACAATTGCGCTTCCGGTCAAAGGGAATGAAGCCGGA
>JAKSBM010000026.1 GCA_022361135.1 Desulfobacterales bacterium
CCTGGACGTTTTTCCGGGCGGACAGGGGAACCACGGCCTTGAATTCAAACAATCCCTGAAATTCCTCCACCAGTTTGTAGACCTGGTCCTTTTTGGAAATATCAATCTTATTCAAGCCCAGAACCACGGATTTGCCCGTTTTCTGCAATTGGGAAACAATGATCTTTTCCGCGGAATAATTCCGGGAGGCCGTATCCACCATGAAGAGGATGACATCCACATCCTCCAATGCCTGGAGGGCGGTTTCCACAATGCGCTGGTTCAGCAGGGTGGTGCTCTTGTGAATGCCCGGGGTATCCACAAAAATAATCTGGGATGCGGGTCGGTTAATGATCCCCAGGATCCGGTCCCGGGTGGTCTGGGGTTTTTTGGAGGTGATGGAAATTTTCTGTCCCAGCACCTGATTCAAAAGGGTGGATTTGCCGGCGTTGGGGGCACCAATGATGCCCACAAAGCCGGATCGATGATTCTTATCCATGTCGCGTTATTCTTCCTCGGTTTGATACCATTCAATGAGGCTGTCAATTTCTACCATGACCGCCTCCCGTCCCTGCCGGCTTTTGGATGAAAAGAGGATCACCCCGTTTTCATCCCGCTTCAGTTGGGAACAAATGGAGACCAATCGTTTTTTTTGTTTGGTTTTGGACAATTTGTCCGCCTTGGTCAGTACCACCAGATAGGGGACTTCATGGGCTTCCAGGAAAGAGGCCAATTCAAACTCCTCCTTGCCCGGATTCCGTCGTATATCAATGAGAAGCATGAGCCCGTACAGGTTGGGCCGCCCGGTCAAATATCGTTCCACCATGGGCTGCCACTGGGCCCGCACCTTTTTAGAGACCTTGGCAAAACCGTAACCCGGCAGGTCCACAAAGGAGAGGCTCTCATTTACCAGAAAAAAATTGATCAATTGGGTACAACCGGGTTTGGAACTGGTTTTCACCATGTCCCGACGCTGGATCAGGGTATTGATCAATGAGGATTTACCCACATTGGAGCGGCCTGCAAAGGCAATCTCCGGATAATCATATTCCGGATAATGCTCCCTGTAGACCGCGCTTTTAACAAATTCTACATTTTGAATCTTCATGCATACTCTTTTAAATAGCCTTCCATGCGATCCATGCCCTTGACCAGATTCTCCATGGAATTGGCATAGGAAAAACGCAGATACCCTTCCCCGTTCTGCCCGAAATCAATTCCCGGGGTCACCCCGATGTGGGCCTTATCCAGAATATCAAAGGCCAGGGAATAGGAATCCATGGAAACATGTTTGGCATTGGCAAATACATAAAAGGCACCCGTGGGCTCCACGGTGATGCCCAGGCCCATCTCCTTCAACCGCTTGACCACAAATTTTCGGCGGGTGTCATAGGTTTCCCGCATGGCATCGGTTTCAGCCTTGGAATCCTTCAGCGCGGCCACACCGGCCAACTGGGCCACGGAATTGGCACAGATGAAAAAATTCTGCTGGAGGATCTGCAGGGCCCGGATAAAGGCCTGGGGGGCAATTAAATAGCCCAGGCGCAGGCCGGTCATGGCAAACAGCTTTGAGAAGCCGTTGAGCACAAAGGCCCGGTCCGTATACTCCAAAATGGAGTGGTCTTCGCCCACGTAGGTCAAGCCGTGGTAAATCTCATCGGAAATCACATAGAGTCCGTGGGATTCGGCCACGGCAACAATCTCCTTCATCCGTTCATGGGAAATGACATTCCCCGTGGGATTGGAGGGAGAATTGATGAAAATGGCCTTGGTCCGGGGGGTGATTTTGGCCTCAATGGCCTCGGGTGTGTACACAAAGCCTTCGTCTTCAAAGACCGGCACCGTCACCGGCACCCCCTGAACATAATTTATAAAATTCTCGTAACAGGCATAGTGGGGATCCGAAACAATGATTTCATCGCCCGGATCCACCAATGCGGAAAAAACCAGCAGCATGGCCGGAGAGGTCCCGGATGTCACCAGGATCTGCCCGGGATCCACCTGTGTCCCATAGGTCTGTTTATGGTAGTCGGCAATGGCTTCCCGCAGTCGAATATCTCCAAGGCTGTGGGTGTAGCTGGTTTCGTTGCGGGTCAACGCTTCCATGCTGGCCTGGTCCACACACTTGGGGACCGGAAAATCCGGCTCCCCGATTTCCATGTGCACCACGTCGATCCCCTGGCTTTCCATTTGATGGATTTTCTCAAGGATATCCATCACGATAAACGGGGTGATCTGTTCACATCGCTTGGCAGGTTTCATTTAAAATTTTACCTTTTACAATACCTTGTTCAAGGGGTACTCAATAATCCCCTCCGCCCCGACCTTCAACAATTGGGGAATCAGATCCCGCACCAGACCGGCATCGATGATGGTCTCAACGGAGAACCAATCGGATTGATACAGGGAGGCAATGGTGGGAGCGTTGAGGCTGGGCAGCAGGCTCACGATGTTGGCAATCTTGCTTTCGGGCACATTCATTTTCAGGCCCACCAACTTATCCGCCACCAGGGCGCCCTGGAGCAGCATGGCAATCTGCTCGATCTTTTCCCGCTTGACCGGATCCTTCCAGGCTTTCTTGTTGGCGATGAGTTGGGTATTGGTTTCCATGACCTCGTAAATCACCCGGAGGTTATGGGCCTTGATGGTGCTTTCGGTCTCGGTGATCTCAACGATGGCGTCGGCCAAACCGGTGACGATTTTGGCTTCGGTGGCCCCCCAGGAGAAACTCACATCCACATTGATGTTTTTTTCCTTGAAAAACCGTTTGGTGAATTTAACCAATTCCGTGGAAATCACCTTACCTTCAAGGTCTTCCAGGGTTTTGATGGGGGAATCGTTGGCCACGGCAATGATCCAGCGGGCCGGCCTTGCGCTGACCTTGGAATAGATAAGATCTGTGACCACATGGACATCGGATTCATGCTCAGCCACCCAGTCCAGGCCGGTGAGGCCGGCATCGATGATACCGCTTTCCACGTTAATGGACATTTCCTGGGCACGCAGGAGGGCACATTCAATGCTCTCGTCGTTGATATCCGGGAAATAACTTCTGCCTTCCACATTAATTTTCCAGCCGGACCGGCGAAACAAATCGATGGTCGCGTTCTGGAGGCTCCCCTTGGGGATCCCGAGCTTTAACAGCTTTTCCATTATGATCTACCTTTAATTTATATACTATTTATAAACGTCTTCGGGGTTGAACACCTTTTCCTGGGTGATGACCAACTCATCGCCGTCCACCTTGGAAAAAAAACAGGATTTATACCCCTTATGGCAGGCTGCGCCCCCCAATTGAACAACTTTCAGCAAAATGGTATCCAGGTCGCAATCCACCCGGATTTCCCGGACCTCCTGGGTATGCCCCGAGGTCTCGCCCTTTTTCCACAGGCTTTTCCGGGACCGGCTCCAATAGGTTGCCTTGCCGGATTTGAGGGTCTCCTCAAAGGATTCCGCATTCATATAGGCCAACATGAGGACCTCGCCGGTCTCAGCACACTGGGCAATGGCGGGAATCAATCCACCTGTTTTCTCAAAATCAAGTGTCACCATGGCAATTAGATTATCCTTTTATTGACATCATAAAACCTAAATCATTAACCAATATGCCATTCAAAGTCAATTTATAACATCTTTTTTTCCCATAACTTAGGATCCCAATTCAAATGAAATAAACAAAAACAGCACCGGACCATGGTCCATTTTACAAAAGCCGCGATCCTTAACCATTTACAAGATCTGGGGATTTTTTTATACTTTTAGAGTCCATGGCATCCAAAGGCCATGGTTCTCCATCATTACATCGTTTAGGAGTGTTCATGGATTACGAAAATCTGGCCCTCCGGCTGGGGTTGGAAACAGAAGAGTTTATGGAGTTGGTCAGCCTTTACGTGGAAACCACCACCCAGGATCTGGATCGGATCCGCCAGGGACTGGCCCGGGGCTCTGCTCCGGACACAGCAGCTGCGGCCCATTCCATCAAGGGGGCTGCGGCCAACATGGGGTTCTCCCACATGGCCCGGCTGGCCGAAGCCATGGAAACCCAGGCCCGTGACGGTGAATTAACCCAGTTAACCCCACACCTCCAGCAGTTCACCCGACTCATGGATGAACTCAATCCCCCCAACTCCTAAAAGGCACGCTTCCCATGGGTGACCCACACGCATTGTTCAATAATTATCACTGCACATGTCGTGTTGAGAGCTCTATCTACTGCGTGTACCCTTAAAGAGAGCTATTCCGTGCCTGTTCAAGCCATTGAAATCACTGCATTTCAGTCGAACGAGCCAGACAAGGCTAAATTAGAG
>JAKSBM010000119.1 GCA_022361135.1 Desulfobacterales bacterium
ACATCGTCTATTGAGGGTTGATATGGAACAACCGCGAAAGTTTCCAAAGGGGCGTCGTCCGTCCGATGCCGCACTGGGGGAAGTGGAGGCCGTTCTGGGTGACATGCCCAGGGATCGGTCCCTGTTGGTGGAATACCTCCATGGTATCCAGGATGGCTGGGGGAGGGTATCCCGGGACCACAGGGCGGCTCTGGCACAGATCATGGGGATGTCCATGGCCGAAGTCCATGGGGTGGCCTCCTTTTATCACCACTTTATCATTGAAGCCCCCCGGGGGACCGGCACGGACCATATGCCCGATCAGATACGTGGACAGGATACAGGTCAGGGGGGGCAACCGCACCCTCCCCGGATTCCCCTGCGGATTTGCACCGGCCCGTCCTGCTCCATGGCTGGTGCCGGGCGGCTGTTGGAACAGGTGAAGGCCAGAGCCCATGGAAAGAACGTCCATGTGCTGCCGGCTCCCTGCATGGGACGGTGCCAATGCGCTCCCAGCGGTGCCGTGGGTCAGAATTACATGACCGGGATTGACGGGGACGCCATTTGGGAAGCCGTGGATTCCGGGCTGACCCAGCCCTGGATCCCCGAATACGAATCCTTTGGGGCCTACACCCTGGAACGCCAGGGGTACCAGGCATTGGCCCGGTGTCGCCGTGGGGATTGCAATGTGACCGGGGTATTGGACAATCTGGAACAGGCCGGCCTCAGGGGATTGGGCGGGGCGGGATTTCCATCCCACCGGAAGTGGGAGGTGGTGCGGTCGGGGCCTTCCCCCCGCTACCTCTGTGTCAATGCCGACGAGGGGGAACCCGGCACCTTTAAGGACTACCACTATCTTTCTTGTCACCCCCACCAGTTTCTGGAAGGGGTGCTCATTGCCGACTGGGCGGTGGAGGCCCGGGAAATCTACATTTACCTTCGGGATGAATATCCGGAAATCCGGGTGATTCTGGAGCGGGAAATCCAGGTCCTGGAAAAGCGGGGGCTGGTCCCGCCCGGGAGAATTCACCTGCGCCGGGGGGCCGGGGCCTATATCTGCGGGGAAGAATCGGCCATGATCGAATCCATTGAGGGCAAGGCCGGGCTGCCCAGGCAGCGGCCTCCCTTTGTGGCCCAGGAGGGCCTCTGGGGCCGCCCGACCTTGGTCCACAATGTGGAGACCCTTTATTGGATGTCGGATATCCTGCGCCGGGGCGGGGATTGGTTTGCCCAAAGGGGAAAGGGCCCGCATCCGGGGCTGCGTTCCTATTCCGTTTCCGGACGTGTGAAGAACCCTGGGGTGAAGCTGGCCCCGGCCGGGATCACGGTGGAAGAACTCATTGAGAAACATTGCGGGGGCATGGCCCAGGGCCATGTTTTCACGGCCTATTTGCCCGGTGGGGCCTCGGGGGGGATTTTGCCGGCATCCCTGGGGGATCTTCCCCTGGATTTCGGCAGCTTGGAACCCCATGGGTGTTTTGTGGGCTCCCATGCCGTGGTGGTTCTGGGGCAGGGGGATGATATTTTGACCCTGGTTCGGGATCTCATGGCCTTTTTTGCGGCTGAATCCTGCGGCCAATGTACCCCCTGCCGGGTGGGCTGTGAAAAGGCTTTGGCCCTGGTGTCCGCCCCCCCCTGGGATGTGGACTTGCTCAAGGAATTGTGCCGGACCATGCAGGATACCTCCATCTGCGGCCTGGGCCAGGCCGCCCCCAATCCCATTCTTTCGGTGATTCGCCATTTTCCCCATCTGTTGAAGGAGGTGTCATGAGCCAACCCATTCCATTTTATCTGGACGGTGCGCCGGTTTCGGCCCGGCCCGGGGAGACCATCTGGGCTGCTGCACAGCGGACCGGTGTGGTGATTCCCCACCTCTGCCATTGCAATGAACCCGGCTACCGTCCCGACGGGAATTGCCGGATTTGCATGGTGGAAATTGAAGGCGAGCGGACCCTGGCCCCGGCTTGCAAGCGCTATCCCACGCCGGGGATGAAGGTGAAAACCAGTGGTGAGCGGGTGACTTCGGCCCGGAAAATGGTCATGGAGTTGTTGCTGGCCGATATCCCAGATGCCCCCCATGATCCCCATTCCCGCCTCATGCACTGGGCAGAAGAATTGGGGGTAACTTCCAGTCGCTTTGCCCCCGCCCGGAGTCTGCCGGAACCGGACCTCTCCCACCCGGCCATGGATGTCAAGCTGGATGCCTGCATCCACTGCCGCCTTTGCGCCCAGGCCTGCGGGGAGGTCCAGGTGAACAACGTCATTGCCATGGCCGGCCGGGGGAAACAGACCCGGGTGGCCTTTGACCTGGAGGACCCCATGGGCGACTCCACCTGCGTGGGCTGCGGGGAGTGTGTCCAGGCCTGCCCCACCGGTGCCCTCCTGCCCCGGAATCGGGGGGGGCTGGGTTGGGAACCGGAAAATGGGAGCCACCGGGTGAGGTCGGTCTGTCCCTATTGCGGGGTGGGCTGCCAGGTGGAATATATGGTTCAGGGAAATTCCCTGGTGGGGGTGCAGGGGGCCGACGGGCCTTCCAACCAGAATCGCCTCTGCGTCAAGGGGCGGTTCGGTCTGGACTATATCGCCTCTTCTGATCGCATCACCCAGCCCCTGATCCGAAGGGAGGACCGGCCCAAATCCAAGATCCAAGACCTTGAAAATTTGGGGTACCCGGATTGGCGGGAATGGTTCCGGCCTGCCAGCTGGGAAGAAGCACTGGACCATGCCGCCCAGGGGCTGAAGGCCATCCGGGACAGCCGGGGCGGGGATGCCCTGGCCGGTTTTGGTTCGGCCAAGGGGACCAATGAGGAGGCCTATCTTTTTCAAAAATTGGTACGCACTGGTTTTGGCACCAACAATGTGGACCATTGCACCCGGCTTTGCCATGCGTCTTCCGTGGCCGCCCTCATTGAAAACATGGGGTCGGGGGCTGTGACCGCTCCCTTTTCCGCTGCCATGGATGCGGAAGTCATCCTGGTCATCGGGGCCAATCCCACGGAGAATCATCCCGTGGCTGCTTCCTATTTTAAACAGGCCGCCCGGGACGGGGCCTGCCTTATCTTGGCCGATCCCCGGAAAAACGGCCTGGCGCCCCACGCCGACCATGTCCTCCAATTTTCCCCGGGCCAGGATGTGGCCCTGCTCAACGCCCTCATGCATGTCATTGTCACCGAAGATCTCTGGAACCGGGATTTTGTGGAAAAGCGGACCACGGGCTTTCGGGAATTCAAGGCACACCTTGCCGCCTTTTCCCCCGAGGCCATGGCCCCGGTCTGCGGCATTGATGCCCCAACCATACGTTGTGTGGCGCGGAAATTCGCCCGGGCCAAAACCGCCATCATCTTTTGGGGCATGGGGATTTCCCAGCATACCCGGGGCACGGACAACACCCGCTGTCTCATTTCCCTGGCCCTGCTCTGCGGCCATGTGGGGCGACCGGGCACCGGCCTCCATCCCCTGCGGGGACAGAACAATGTCCAAGGCGCTTCCGACGCCGGGTTGATTCCCATGATGTACCCGGATTATACCCCGGTGGACGATCCGGTCCACCAAAGGCGGTTTGAAGCCGCCTGGAATACCCAACTCAGCCCCCGGCCCGGCCTCACCGTGGTGGAGGTGGTCCATGGGATTCTGGATAAAAAAATCCAGGGCATGTACATCATGGGGGAGAATCCCGCCATGTCCGATCCCGATCTCATCCATGCTCGCACCGCCCTTAGGCAGCTTCGGCATCTGGTGGTCCAGGATCTTTTCCTCACGGAGACGGCCTTTTTTGCCGACGTCATCCTCCCGGCCACGGCCTGGCCGGAAAAGACCGGCACCGTCACCAATACCAACCGCCAGATCCAGATGGGGCGCCGTGCCGTGGAGCCCCCGGGCCAAGCCCGGGAGGATTTGTGGATTATCCGGGAGATGGCCAAGCGTTTGGGTTTGGACTGGCACTACACCGGCCCCCGGGATGTCTTCCGGGAGATGGGGCAGGTCATGGCTTCGTTGAAATATATCCCCTGGGAGCGACTGGAGGTGGAACATTCCGTCACCTATCCCTGTCCCGGTCCCGGCCTTCCCGGCCATGGGGTGGTCTTTGGGGAAATCTTCCCCACCCCGGACGGCCGGGCCCGGTTTACCCCGGCCTCTCCGGCGCCGGCACCGGAAGACCCGGATGTCGAATATCCCTTTGTCCTCACCACCGGGCGCCAGTTGGAGCATTGGCACACCGGTGCCATGACCCGT
>JAKSBM010000272.1 GCA_022361135.1 Desulfobacterales bacterium
AAACCACCCACTACGTCCTGGGCACCGCCTGCGGCCCCCACCCCTTCCCGGAGATGGTCACCTATTTCCAGTCCATCATTGGGAAGGAGGCCCGGAAGCAGATCCTGAACCAGACCGGCCGCCTGCCGGACCGGGTCTATGCCTGCGTGGGGGGGGGCTCCAATGCCATGGGGATTTTCTCCGGATTTTTGGACGATGCCTGCGAATTGGTGGGGGTGGAAGCCGGGGGCAAGGGCGTTGACACCGAGGCCCACGCCTCCCGTCTCTGCTCCAGCCATGCCGCCCCGGGCATTGCCCAGGGGTATAAGACCTATTTCCTCCAGGACGAAGACGGACAAATGCGGCCCACCCATTCCATTGCCGCCGGCCTGGACTATGTGGGGGTATCCCCCATCCTGGCCCGGCTCCACGACGAAGGCCAGGCCCGGTTCACCACGGCCACGGACAGGGAGGTGGTGGAAGCCCTGAAACTGACCATGGCCACCGAGGGCATCATCCCGGCCCTGGAATCCTCCCATGCCTTTGCCGCGGCCTTCAGGGAAGCCCCGAAGATGTCCCCGGAGGACATCATCATCATCAACCAAAGCGGCCGGGGGGACAAGGACATCTTCACCGTGGCCGACGCCCTGGACGATCCCCAGTGGAAAACATTCATCCGGGACAAAGCAAGGAGTTACCATGAATAAGCCCCATCCCCTGGAAACCTATATCCGTGACCGGCGGAAAACCAAGGACATATTACTCATGACCCACATCGTCCTGGGCTATCCCGATTTTGAGACCTCATTGGCCCTGGTGGAGGAAATGGTGGCCGCCGGGGTGGATCTCATGGAGCTCCAGATCCCCTTTTCCGAACCCATGGCCGACGGCCCGGTGATCCTGGCCGCCAACCAGGCCGCCCTGGACCGGGGCACCACCCTGGCCCATTGCCTGGACTTCAGCCGGGAAGTCACCCGGAAATTCCCCATCCCATTTTTGTTCATGGGCTATGCCAACACCTTCTACCGCTACGGCCTGGATCGCATGGCCCAAGCCATGGCGGAGATGGACATTGCCGGGGCCATTGTGCCGGACTTTCCCCCCGAGGAATCCGGAGTCAATCCGGGGAGCAGCCAGCTTCAATCGGTCCTCCCCGGCCAGAACTATCTGGGGGCCATGGGCCGCCACCAGCGGGCCCCCATCCATATCCTCACCCCCCAGACCCCAACGGCCCGCATGGAATTCCTGGACCGCCATTCCCAGGGGTTTATCTATTGCACGGCCCGCAAGGGGGTCACGGGCAAGGCCACGGCCTTTTCTCCGGAGCTCACCGCATACCTGGCCCAATGCCGGGAAACCAGCCGCCTCCCCCTGGCCGTGGGATTCGGGGTACGGGAAAGGGCGGACATTGACTTCCTCCGGGGCAAGGCCGACATTGCCGTCATGGGATCGGAAACCATCCGGGTCCTGGACGACCAGGGCGTGGCCGGAGTGGGAAAATTCATCAAGGGCTTAAATTAGTCCCATCCTTCCCGGGCCGGCCACCGAACCCCGGCCCGGGAAAGAAACGTCTCCCACCGACAACAGAAGGCGCCATGCCCAGGGCATGGCGCCTTCCCCGGTTCTATTTTTTCCGCAATTCCGTCACCACTTCCCCCCCGATCCCCCAATTGTCCGTGGGGACCTCATCAATGGTCACCACGGTGGTGGCGGGGTTCTTCCCCAACACATCCACCAAAAGCTGGGTGGCCCCCTGAATGAGCTGGGCCTTTTGGTCCTGGGTCACACCTTCGTCAGTAATTCGAATATTCACATAGGGCATTTTAAACTCCCCGGGGCCGGGCCCCGTTTCAGGTTGGATGTTCCGCCGGGTGGAAAGGGCCTGGAATCAGCCATTTCAACGCCCCGGGATTGTGGAGAAAAACTATACATTAAATCCCCGGGATCTGATATAAGAAAGGCTGCAAAGAATCATTCCCCCCAGTTCCGGGAGTTCTGCGGCCCCATCGTCCCCAGGGCGACACCGCTTTTGATACGGCAACACCGCCATTATACGGAGATACCGCCATGAAAGTTGACGGAAAAGACATGAGACCCATCTGGTTTGACACGGAGACCGAAACTGTCCAGATCATTGATCAGCGCCTTCTGCCCCACAAATTGGTCATCGAGGATCTGACCTGCGTCAAGGAAGTGATCCGGGCCATCAAGGACATGTATGTCCGGGGGGCTCCCCTCATTGGTGCCACAGGGGCCCTGGGGGTCTATGTGGCCCTGGTCCAGGAAGGAAACCAGGCCGGGGACGACGCCTACCTCATGGCGGAATGCGACAAACTCAAGGCCGCCCGTCCCACGGCCATGAACCTCTTCTGGGGCGTGGACCGGGTCCGGGATGCGGCCCTGGCCGTCACCGATGCCCGGGAGCGGGTCAAGGCCGCCCTGGCCGAGGCATTGGAAGTGGTGGAGGAAGAGGCCGTAAACTGCCAAAAAATCGGGGAATACGGGGCTGAAATCATCCGGACCATTGCCGACAAAAAGGCCGGAGAAACCGTGAACATCCTCACCCATTGCAATGCCGGATGGCTGGCCTGCATCGAATACGGCACGGCCACCGCCCCCATGTACGTGGCCCATGACAAGGGCATCAAAATCCACGTTTGGGTGGATGAAACCCGTCCCCTGAACCAGGGATCCCGGCTCACGGCCTGGGAGCTGGGGAAACACGGCATCCCCCACACCGTGATCACGGACAACGCCGGCGGCCACCTCATGCAGCACGGCATGGTGGACCTGGTCATCGTGGGAACGGACCGGACCCCCCGGGCCGGGGATGTGGCCAACAAAATCGGCACCTATCTCAAGGCCCTGGCCGCGAAGGACAACGGCA
>JAKSBM010000483.1 GCA_022361135.1 Desulfobacterales bacterium
CATAATTTTCGGCAACTTTTAAAAGCATATTGTCCAGAGTACCGGACTCCTCCCCCATGACCGCCATGTCACAAACGTATCTGGGGAAAACCCCGGCGTCCCCCATGGCGATGCCAAGTTTTTTGCCGTCTTGAATTTCCGTCAAAGTTAGTTCTATCCCCTTTTGAATGAGTAAATTGCCCGTGACATCCTTTGCGGATTTCAACGCGGTTAACAACGGCACCCCGGATCGAATAAGTGTGCCTACGATGCGACAAAACCGGGCCATGGAAATACCCAACAAAAATTCCCCAACGGCCGGGCTGTTTAGCTTAAGCATATCCACCTTAAGGCGACCATTTGGCGTGGAGGTGTATTTTCGAAACCCGTATACGGCAAACGCCGCTACAATCGGAATGGCCCACCAGCCCCGTTGAAAGACTTTGGAAATGTTCATGAGAATAAGTGTGGGTAAAGGAAGGGCCTGGCCCATATCTGCAAACATGAGAGCAAATTTGGGAACCACAAAGGCCATCAACACCACAATGCAACCGGCCATTGCAAAAAACATGAATGCGGGATAAATTAAAGCGCCCTTCACCTTACCGGCCAATTCTTCCCTGGATTCCCTTATCATGGATAATCGCTCCATGATCTTATCCAAAATTCCACCGGTTTCACCGGCCCGGACCATGGATAAATAAAGAGCGTCAAAGGATTGTGGATATGAAGAAAGTGCATCGGACAGAGTGGCACCGCCCTGTAATTTTTTTTCTATGGATTTGACCATCTCCTCCAGGGCTGGTTTTTTTGCTTGTTCAGCCATAAAATTCAAAGCCTTGGAAAGGGGAAGGCCGGAATTTAAAAGGGTGGCCAATTGTCGGGTTATAAATGTAATATCACTATTTTTAATTTTCCTGGACAAACTAAAAGCCAGGGATCTTTTGTTGGATTTTGCCCGGAAATTTGTTTTTTCACTCACCTCGATATTGATGGGAATCATCCCTTTTTGCCTCACGGAAATAATTGCCATTTGTTTATCCCGGGCATCAATTTCCCCGGAGAAAACTTTATTGTCCTTCCGGGCTTGGTAAATGAATAATGTCATATTAAAACCCTACTCCGATGCAACCCTTCTGATTTCCGATTCCGTGGTTAATCCCTGTTTAACTTTCTCGAACCCATCCTGAAGGATGGTAATCATACCGTTTTTAACGGCTTCAGACTTAATTCTGGATGTATCGGCATGTTCTGATATGAGTTGCCGGATTTCATCGGTCATGATTAGAAGCTCAAATATGCCCAACCTTCCCTTGAATCCTGTATTTCCACACTGTTCACATCCAGTGGGAACCCAGGTTCCGTTTTCATCACGGGTTTTGCAAACACACAGTCTACGAACCAACCTTTGGGCCAGCACCCCTGCAACGCTTGATGAAATCAAGTAATGCTCAACCCCCATCTCAATCAGACGTGTAACGGCGGAGGGGGCATCATTGGTATGCAAGGTAGACAGAACGAGGTGACCGGTGAGTGCAGATTGAACAGCGATTTCTGCTGTTTCTTCATCTCGAATTTCTCCGATCATGATGATGTCCGGGTCTTGGCGCAAGATGGAACGTAATGCAGCAGCAAATGACATTCCCGTCTTCGTATTTACCTGTATTTGATCAATGCCGCTAAGCTGATATTCCACGGGATCTTCAACGGAAATGAGTTTAAGCTCCGCTGACTTCACATGGTTTAAGGAGGCGTATAAAGTAGTGGTCTTGCCGCTTCCCGTTGGCCCGGTAACCAAAACGACTTGATTTGAACGTCCCAGGATTTCCAACCATTGGGACAGCATACTGGGATGAAATCCAACCTTGTCTATAGCGACCTGGATTGAGGTTTTATCCAATATTCGCATGACAGCCCCTTCACCGAAAACAGTAGGGGTTGTAGCAACTCGAATATCGAAATCCCTTCTTTCGATTTTTAATTTGATACGACCGTCTTGGGGAATTCGTCGTTCGGCAATATCCAAATTGGACATGATTTTGATTCGGGAAATGATAGCAGCCTGAAATTTTCTCTGGATGGTGCTGGTTTTGTGAAGAATGCCATCAATTCGATAACGAATATCCAACCCATTTTCATAGGGTGAAATATGAATATCCGATGCCTTGGCAGCAATGGCATCCATGAAAATTTTATTAACCAACTTCACAACGGGAGCGGCCTGGGCCATATCCTTTAGATCTTCAATATTTTCCAGTTCTTCAAACCCTTCGTCGTCAAGTTCCGACAACACCCCCTGGGCCCCCTGCTCCGAATAGGCTTTATCAATTAAATGCCGGAGCAAATCCCCCCTGGCCAACACAAATTGTATTTTTGAACCCAATACTCTCGAAAGCTCAAGGGGCAGTGTTCCCAGTAATGGTGTGGCCACAGCTATTTTTATTTGATCGTCTGTTTTGGAAATGGGGAGTATGGTGTGGGCTTTGGAAAAATATTCCGGCACTTTTTCCAAAAGTTCCGGATCCACAATGAGCGATGAATGCAAATCAATCCATGGAATACCTATTTCATCGGCCAATTCAGTCAAAAGCCGTTCAGGATCCTGATTGGACTTTATGGCGTCATCCCATAGAGTAAGGGCCGCTTGGGAACCCACCAAACCTGGTATACCATTGATATCGCTCATCACAACCTCTGCAAAGCAACGTGAATTCTAGTAAAACAGGCCGCATTATACCAGTAAAAATAAATATGTCAAATATTTATCATTTAATTTAAAAATAAGAACTTAAAGTTATTTATCTTGAAGTTTATGCCTTATACAATAAATTGAAATTGACTAGAAAATTTTAAAAACACCAGGCATTCTGTCCTGAATACGTGTTAAACAGAGATGAAATCCATGGAGGGATAGAATGACTGCTGGAGAAGCCGCTATGGATGAAAGCGAGTACCCCCAACCTATAAAAAGAGAAAGAAATGGATCGAATGCAGCAGGTACAGCATACCTCTGGGTTACTGCACCTGCTGCATAGGGCGTGAGCGCCCCCTAAAAATTTATACCTCGGAACCTTTACCGACGTTCCATGAATCCGATGGAAGCGGAAAGCCCCACCACCAGGATGGAACCGATGTTATGGGTCACCGCACCCAGGATGGGCGTCAGCAATCCGGCAGCCCCCGCAGCAACGGCAAGGGCATTAATCCCAAAGGAAAGCCAGATATTCATGCGAATGACCCGTCCCATCTTCCGACTCAGACGAATCAAAAAGGGTAAACTGTCCAACCGATCCTTCATAAGAACAATATCTGCGGTTTCCAAAGCCACGTCGGAACCTTTCAGCCCCATGGCAATGCCGGTGTCCGCGGCCTTAAGGGCCGGTGCATCGTTAACCCCGTCCCCCACATAGACCAAACGGCCCTTTTCACGCCGTTCCCGAATCCGGGTGAGCTTGTCCTCTGGGGACTGGGCGGCATGGCCCTGTCCGATTCCCAGCTCCTCAACCAATTTTTCCACCGGTGCCTGCTGGTCTCCGGAAATCACGGCCATATCCTTAATGCCCAATTGTTTCACAGCTTGAAGGGCCATGCGGGCCTCGGGCCTTGCCTGATCTGCCATGCAGATATAGCCCATGACCTTATTATCCAGCTGCACCGCCACCGTGGTGAGGCCACTTTCTTCAAAGCGGTCCGAGGTTTCAATGGTGACCTGAAACTCATCCACACGACCTGAAATCCCCCGCCCAGGGCGGTTGACCACATCCATGGCCGTGGGAACGGCCAACTTCCGGGTATCCGCTTCCCGGAGGATGGCACGGGCAAGGGGATGATTGGAGGCCTTTTCCACGGCGGCGGCCAGGGCAAGTACTTGATCGTCCCCTTCGGCGGCTTCGGCGATCACCTTTTCCACCACCGGCTGTCCCTGGGTCAGGGTTCCGGTTTTATCAAAAAGAATCTGATCGGTTTCGGCAATATGTTCCAGATAGATTCCACCCTTAACCATGATTCCGTCCCGGGCGGCACGGCCAATGGTGGCGACGGTGGCAACGGGTCCGGCCAAAAGGAAGGAACAGGGGCAGCCCACAATGAGAACGGTAATGGCACGGGTCACATCGCCGGTGGCCAGCCAGGTCAAGGCAGCAAGGCCGAGGATAACCGGGGTAAACCACCCTGCATATTTATCCACAATGCGGCTGGAGTCCACCTTGGATTGTTCCGCGGCCGTGATCATTCCCACGATTTTCCCCATGGTGGAATCCGCCCCCACCTTCATGGCCTTCACCTTGATGCATCCGTCCGTGGAAATGGTGCCGCTGAATACGGTATCTCCCACCGCCTTCTTCTTGGGGATGGGCTCGCCGGTGACGGCGGCTTCATCCACTGCGGAAACCCCATCCACAACGTCCCCATCCACGGGAATGGTCTGTCCGGGTTTCACCACCAGGATGTTGCCAACCTTGATTTCCTTAACCGGCATTTCAACTTCCCTGCCGTCCTTTTCCACAATGGCCGTGTCCGGGCTTAAGCTCACCAATTCCTTGACCGCATTCCGGGCGGAGTCTGACACCGCCTCTTCAATCAAGGCCCCCACCACCATAATGGCGGAAACCACAGCCGCTTCCAGATAATTACCATTGATCAAGCAGGCGATAATGGCAATACTGACCAACTCATCCACATTGACTTCACGATTTATGATCCCGGAAATGGCCTCCTTTATGATGGGCAGACCGTTGATGGTCACAGAGATCAAAAGGATCAAGTCAAACAGGGACAATCCGGCAACCAAATCCGTCCCCACATTTTTCAGCAACAGGGCCAAGGGGATCAATCCAGCGCCCACGGCCGTTTTCATAAAGTCTTCGGAATTAAATATTTCCTTATAAACATCCAGGTGTGCGTGTCGTCCTATCATTACATCCTCTTTAAATTTGCCTCGTATAATTTACATAAATAAAGATTACCAATTTGGCGCACCCTACTTGGATTTTATTCGCATGTCAAGTAATTTGACTATCAAACCAAATTCTTGCCCGACCGCATCGGCTGTGTTAAAACAAGGACCGTTAACACAAAATGTAAGGATACCCATGGATACCCAGCAACTCTCAAAAATCATTGTGGAATTTTATGAAAAACTCTCCTCCTGGGAGGAGTCGGTGGTGCGGGACAGCGGCCTGACAACGGCCCAGGCCCACACCATAGAAATTGTGGGCCACGCCGGTTCCATTAAAATGAAAGATTTGGCAAAAAAAATCGGAGTTACCACAGGTACCCTCACCGTGGGAATCGACAGACTTGAAAAAAAGAATCTACTGGTAAGAAAACCCCATGAGACGGACCGCCGCTCCTACCTCATTGAGCTCACCCCACAGGGGGAAAAATGTTTCAAAGAACATCACAACTTCCACATTCAGATGACCCAGGAGCTGGTTTCAGAACTCACCCCCCGGGAACAGGATGATTTTGGAAAGATAATCCGCAAAATGCTGGATCGAATTTAGCCCCAGCAGCCATCCCACACAACCAAACCTATTGCCGATAAAGCTAAGGATTCATTCCAGATGGAAATGGTATGCCCGTCATCCCCCCGCACCGACAAACGGGAACAATACGAACCCTAAACAAATGAAATAACACATCATTTCGCCCTTCAAAAACACCGGTTTCACTTGACCCATCTTGGGAAGATGTCATAATTTATTTTATCGCCATAAAAACAAAATCCCATTCTGGATATTCGGCACCATGAAAATCAAGGGGGAAAAATGACATGGATCTTGAGAGTTTTTTAACTACTGTTCCACTTTTTTCATCCATCTCAAACAACGAAATTCACGAAATCTCTGCTTGTTTCCAAACCGTATATTATAAAAAAGGCCAAATCATATTCGACCAGGGGGACGAAAGTGATGCCATGTATATTATCAGATCGGGGACGGTCTGTATTAGAGCAGCACACCAAGAACGCAACGGTGCGGAAATAGAATTAACCCGTGGGAATTTTTTTGGAGAAATGGCCCTTATTTCTGATTTACAAAGAAATGCCACGGCCATTGTATCGCTCGATACAGTTCTCTATCGTTTAAAAAAAGCAGACTTTGAAACACTCATCAATAAAAACAAACAGATTGGTTTATTCCTTAGCCGTTTATATGCCCGCCGACTTTCTTCGGGGCTCAATCTACCAAAGGGACCTTTAAAACCAAGTCTTTTTGCAGTCAGCGCCACACATGCCCACCTTGGCTCATCGCATTTCCTATATTCGACCTCCTACCACATTGCAACGGAATCCACCAAAAAACTCCTCGTTGTCGACCCCAAAAACGACAACGCCCATTTGACAACGCATTTTGAATTAACGGCAATCCCACCGCCGGACCAAGGGATCCACAGGATGCTGACCTCCCAACTTTGCAAATCCGATGACATTTGCTGGTATTCACATCCTTCTGGCTTTGAAGTCCTCCACATTCATCAACACTCCAAGGAAAAAATCCAAACCATCCTTCCCCAATTTATGGAACGGATCAAACGCCAATATAATTTGATTTTTTTCAACATGGATCACCGTTTCCTGGAATTTGAAAAACAAGTTATCCGGCTTTGCGATAAGAACCTTCTCATCATCCAAAATACCCACGATGAACTGCAAAATGTTAAATCCCAAATTGACTTTCTGGAAGAAATATCAGGTATCGGCCTCGATAAAGTACGCGTGGGAGTCAGCCACCTGGCCGGAGACAAAGGCATCCCCCGGGAAAGACTGAAACAGGTATTAAACCTTTCGGAAACACCACAAATCTGGATTGAAAAAACTGAAAAATCCCGCACAGGAAAAATTGATACCCAAAAACGATTTCCCATCAAAGGAGCAAGGGCCATTGCCCGTGAGCTTGCCGGTGTGCGGGTGGGGCTGGCGCTGGGTGCAGGAGCGGCAAGGGGATGGGCCCACATTGGGGTTCTCAAAATATTACAGGAACAGGGAATCCACATCGACATGATTGCCGGAACAAGTATGGGGGCTTTAGTGGGGGCCGTATTTGCCGCCCACGGTTCCATCGACCATTTAGTTGCCCAAACCATCCAAAACTTGTCATCGAAAATGAAAGCCCGAAGAACAATTTACGATTATACACTTCCCCTCCAAGGGCTTCTCAGGGGGGTAAAGGTTATGAACCTTGTCAGAGATGCCATTAACCATGCCGATTTCATGGATCTGGTCATCCCAACCTACATTGTTGGCGTCGACATTCTAAAGGGAGAAGAAATCTTGTTTGAAACCGGGGATGTTGCCCAAGCCGTGAGATCATCCCTGTCCTTGCCGGGCATATTTGTTCCCCATAAATATAGAAATAGATGGATGGTCGATGGTGGTCTTTTAAACCCGGTGCCGGTCAACATTCTGGAACAAAAAGGAGCCGATAAAATCATCGCAGTCTGTGTGGAAAACCCCCATAGTTCCAATCCCAAGGACAATGGCAGCCCAAGTATCATGAAAGTAATCATGCGTACAATCAACATCGTTCATGGGCATGCCACAAGGGGGTTTGCAGAAAAATCAGACATTGTCATCTACCCGGAAACCAAAGAATTCGCATGGGACGATTTTCACAGGGGGACGATTCTTATGGAAAGGGGTGAAAAGGCATGCATTCAAATGCTGGACGAAATCAAAAAACTCCACGATTACGCCCCACCAGATCATTTTCTTGAAACCTGAAAATTAGATTTCACACGGGCAATTTCCAGACGGCAGTAGCGGTTTTGGCCTCCTGCTCCTTGCGGATAATCCCGTCCCGGGCCAAGTCATTCAATCGACTTTCCAAACGATTTTCCACATGGGCCCAGGCAATATCACCCAATTCCCCATCCTTCCAAATTCGCTCAAAAAAAGCAGTCTGTTTCCGAAGCTCTTCTTCCAGGGAAAGTTCCTGGTCAAAATAAACCGTGTCAAAACTGATTTCAGGGAACAGTCCCCGGGCAAAAAGGAGGTTTAATTTATAAAAAATACTCTGGGGCTTATCTGCCAAGGGTTTGCCCAGAATATCCTCCCAAAGAGTCGCCAGAACCGGATCGGGCTTCTTTTCCGCCCACCCCCGGATGGCGCAACCGTTGCGGGAACAGGAAACCATCTTATCAAAGGCCCGGGGCGTGGACACCCCCGGGGACATGAATGCAATGACCAGATCAAAGGCATTGCCCCACCCCATTTTTTCCACATCCACTTCATGCCAGTCCACCTGGAGAAGGCTCACCTGTTTAGACAATTGCCCTCCCATGGGATCGGCCTCCATGTCCGCACGGAACCGGTCCAGCATTCCCTGGGAAAAATCCAATGCCGTAACCCGGGCCCCCTTCCGGGCCAATTCAAGGGCCAGTTGACCGGGGCCGCAACCGATCTCCAGCACCCGCATCCCCTGAAAGAGAAGTCCCTGGCGCTGGAAAATATCCAGGGTTTTGTCCAACCGCCGATTTTCCAACTCCCTCTGGCTGGTGTTGTAAGTTGCCGATGCCTTGTCCCAGTATTCCGGGGTGGAGAACCCTTTCCCCACAGCGTAGGTATCGTCCTGGGTTTCCCGCTGCCACTCTTTAATCCAGAATTGTTCCGTAAAAATAGAATCCATTATTTCCCTTCCATATCTGCCACGCCATGCCGGGCAGCCAAATGGGCCCACCGAATAGTATCAGGCGAAGCCGTTCCAGGGGCAAATTTACATCATTTCCCCCTGGAGTAACACCCTTTTTAATTTTTCAGGAATGCTGCCGAAAATCAGTGATCATCCCCACTCCCATTGGGTTTAAGAGAAATCCGGTCCGGGTTGCCCCCTTTGGGATAATAAACATGGAAAACCAAAAATTGCGTCCCCATCCCCTCCTTCCGATAATGCCCCTTGATCCATCGGGCAATGGGATGGTCTCCCTTCGCAGCAAGCAAGGCCTTATTCACAAAGATGACCTCGGGTTTGGATTCATCCAAAAACGCCAAGGTTTGCCGGATGATATCCTGGGACAATTCCCAATGATTCAAGGCCGGCCGGGCATAGACCAATCCCGGTGGGTTTTGGGTCCTCGCCCAAAAATAAATCCCCGGCTCCGCCCCCCACACAAAAACAGTTGCCCTGCCCTTGAACCTCTGATTCACCCAACGGCCAATGCGCTGGCTCTCTTCAGACCCCACCCCATGCCATTGGCCGTATTTATAAACCGGCACATCCCTTAAAGGCAGAAAGGATTCATAAACCCGGGAACTCAGGGGTAAAACAAGAAGAAGGGAAAGACAGGCCATGGCCATGTGACGCCGTTCTTCCCACATGGAAACCAATAGAATGGCAAAGCCGATGACCAAAGGCGGCAAAAGCAATTGATAATAATGGGGAAAATACTTACCCGGCAGAGCCATGGCCACCC
>JAKSBM010000536.1 GCA_022361135.1 Desulfobacterales bacterium
ATCTGCGGGAGTCCAATTATCTTTATACCCCTATCGGGTTGCGGACGGCGGTGAATTTGGGGCAGGGCTGGTGGTTGGAAAACAGCATGGAATTGGACTTCCTCTGGTATGGGCGCCAGGAGAGCTATCTGGGGTATCTTGCCGGGTACGACGACCTTGAGCATGATCAAAATTCCGGTTATGGTGCCCAGTTTATCCTGGGACTTGTCCGGCACCATGTCTCCATTGGGATTGGCCTGCGTGTTTTTTACCGATATTGGGATATCGATACCTCGGAGGTGGTGGTGGATAGCAACGGGACCGCATGGGTTGAACCGGCCAATACCACGGATGAATATGGAATTAATCTCATTTTTACCTTCTAACTATATTGTGGTTGTTCATTCCAAATAAAGCAGGGTGTGGTGTCGCCCGATGGACGTTATAAAATCAAAGGGTTGTTTGGGGCATTACAGATTTGCTTTCAATGGGAGCGCGAAAATAGTTGCGAATTCCTTATCCTGATTTGATGTGTGAAAACAGTCGAGTTTTGATTATGGAATGGTCGTATTGGAATGGACTGATCGTTGTGGATCGGCCCGTCACCGGCAGGGATATCCCTGCCGGTTTTTTTGTTGGGAAACCCATACGGCCTCTGGTTTCAAAGGGAGGCGCCGGCATGGGGGAGGGGGCATGGTTGAATTTGGGGTAAAGGATCCCGGTGGAAGTGTGGTATAAGGCGGGCTGGAAATAATAATGCGTTCAGGTGAAAAAAATGGAAAATATTGAATCGGAAATCGGCCATGGTATTCGCTGCGCTGGCCCCGGGGATTCCCATTGGGTGGTTGAGGCCCACGGGCGCCTTTATGCCCGGGAGTTTGGGTTTGACTGTACCTTCGAGGCCAGCATTGCAACCAAGATGGATGGATTTTTAAACGGGGCAAGGGATTTTGATACCCTCTGGATTTACGACGTGGGGGGACGGCCCGTGGGCTCCCTTGCCGTCTCCAGCAAGGGGGGGCAGATGGCATTTCTTAATTTCCTCCTTGTGGAGCCGGAGTTTCGGGGCATGGGCATCGCCCGGAAGTTGTTGAACCATGTTCTGGCCCATTGCCGCCGCCATGGATTCCAGACATTGGGTTTGGAAACATACAGCTGCCTTGAAAATGCCCGGAAATTTTATGCCGGTGCCGGATTTGAAAGGGTGATATCCAATCCGGGGATGGAAAAGTTCGGCCATGTTTTTGACCAGGAGTTTTGGGAGGTGTCGGTGTGAAACGGGGTATTGGAATTATACTTTGTCTGTTGACCCTGGCCTGTGCCGGTGGTTTAAATAAAACCTTTTCACCCCGGGAATTGGGGCAGCTCACATACCCCAGTGATTTCACCGACCAGGGGTGGGTTCGGTTGACGGACGGGCTCTATGAAGCTCCCGTTGTTCCGGGGTCGGCCTCAATGGTCCGGATCGCCCTCATGCCGGAAATGGCCATGGGGGATCTCAATGGAGACGGTGGGGATGACGCTGTGGTGGTGCTGGAATCCTGGTCCGGGGGCAGCGGTACCTTCTATCATCTGGTGGCCGTGCTCAATGGGGATAAGGGGTTGAGCCCGGTCTCCCAGCTCTATTTGGGGGACCGTATCCGTGTTCAGTCCCTGCGCATTGAATCCGGCCGCATCCAGGTCCGGTTCCTGGATCGCGCAGCCGATGCCCCCATGATGGCTGAACCCACCATCCCACGGACATGTTGGCTCGAGTTGACCGAGGGGAATGGGTTCCAACAGCCCTGAGACGGTTTTGGGGATGCCATGGAAATCGTCACATGGGATGCAAAGGGGGATTCCTTTTCCTTCCCATGAACCCTTCCTTGGAAACCAATGATTTTTAAATTCCATTAATGCGTTTGTAAATAAGGTCTTTTATGTATCCGTTGCGTCGATTATTGCTGGTCTGTATTGGCTCTTTGTTTTCCCGTTCCATTCCCATGGATGGGGTATGTAAAACCCGGTTTCGTTGTATGCCCTGGGATCTGGACATGTTCATGGAGATGAACAATGGCCGGGTTTTAACCCTTTACGATTTGGGGCGATTTGATTTATCCATCCGCAGCGGCCTGGTTCACCTCCTCCGGAAAAAACGGTGGGGGCTGGCCGTGGCCGGCAGTTCGGTGCGATACCGAAAGCGGATCCGGTTCTGGGATCGGGTGACCATGAAGACCCGGGTGGTGGGATTTGAAGGGCGCTGGATCTATATTGTTCAATCCATGTGGGTCAAAGGGGAGGCCAAATCCTCCATCCTCCTGCGCACGGCGGTGACCGGGAAGAAAGGGCGGGCCATCAACACCCAGGAACTTTTGGATGCCATGGGGGTGTCGGGATGGCATCCTGAATTGCCCGCCTGGGTGAAATCCTGGATCTGCAGTGAAGATGGCCGTCCCTGGCCCCCGGAGGTCTGAATCGGGAATCCGATATCCTCCGGTGCCAGGTTAAATTCCGTATCGGATTCTGCTCCAGACCATGCCCAGGTATTCATGGAGTGCCGTCTGGACATTGGACAAGCTGCCCGGGCCGGGGAGATAATAGTGGAAGTTGTGGGCCGCTTTTTGCTTTACCGCATGGCCGGCCGGGGCGGGTACGGGGTTCATGCCCAATCCCTTGAAAAGCTTCATGGCCCGGGGCATATGGGAGGCACTGGTGACCAGGGCAAAGGGGGCATCCTTGATGATCTGTTTCAGATAGATGGATTCCTCCCGGGTATCCCGGGGACGGCTTTCTATGAGGATATTTGAGGGGGCCACACCCAGGGCCTGGGCGGCTGCCGCCCCCACCTCGGCCACGGAACGTTTGTCCTTGAATGCGGTGCCGGAGAAAATGAGTGTGGAGCCCGGCTCCAGACGATGGATGCGGATGCCCTCGGCGGTGCGATGGAGGGACGCATCGCCCAGGCGGCTGGGCAGGGGAAGGGTCTCATCATCCACGGCATAGTTGCCCAGGACGGCAATGTATTTTATGGGTGATGCTTGCCGGGCATAGGCGGGGTATTTTCGCTCCAGGGGGAGGAGAAATTGGTTGCCCACGGGGGGGAGACCAAGGATGA
Source organism: Desulfobacterales bacterium (assembly GCA_022361135.1). The sequence continues at coordinate 3,074 of JAKSBM010000536.1, forward strand.
CCAGGCCCATGACGGCCAGGGTGAGGATGCTCTTTCCCTGGTTTTGTTTCCGGGTGAACCAGAGCAGGTAAAGTCCCCACACCATGGCAATCAATACCAGGGACATGGGCATGAGTGCGGCCGATATCACTTTTTTCAACAGGAACATTTTTTCCCTCCCCATGTTTTGTGTTTCATCTTGCGGATGGGGCCATTATAGGACAAATGGGGGGAAAGAAAAGAAAAATGCCGGTGGGGCAATGGGGCCCACCGGCATTAATGGTTTCATGGAATGGATGGCGTCTTCTCTGGCTTCGGTTCTGGGCCTCAGTCGGAGTTCAAATTCGACCGGGCTATCCAGCCCCGGTTAGACCCCCTTGTATTTTTCCATGTATTCGTCAAAGTTCATGAGCCGATCTTCGATGCCCTGGGGGGTGAGTTCGATGATCCGGTTGGCAATGGTGTTGGCGAATTCGTGGTCATGGGTGGTGAAGAGCAGCACCTCCTGGAAACGGCAGAGGCTGTCGTTGAGGGCGGTGATGGACTCCAGGTCCAAATGGTTGGTGGGCTCGTCCAAAATGAGGACGTTGGCCTGGTCCAGCATCATCTTGGCCAGCATGCAGCGAACCTTTTCACCGCCCGATAGCATGGTGGTCTTTTTGGTGGCGTCCTCCCCTGAAAAGAGCATGCGCCCCAGGAAGGTCCGGGCAAAGCTTTCCCCCTCCTTGGGGGGGCAGAACTGGAGGAACCAGGAGATCAGATCCACATCCATGTTAAAGTGGGCCGAGTGCTCCTTGGCAAAGTAGGAGGGGGTGATGGTGACCCCCCAGTGGACCGTGCCGGAATCGGGCTCCATATCCCCTGCAAGGATCTGGAAAAGGGTGGTCTTGGCCAGGGGGCTGTCCCCGAGAAAGGCGATCTTGTCACCGGCCTTCACCGTGAAGCTCACGTTGTTGAGCACCACTTCCCCCTCAATGGATTTGCACAGGTTCTCCACCTCCAGGATGATATTGCCGCAGGCCCGTTCCGGCTTAAAGGCAATATAGGGGTATTTCCGGGAGGAGACGGGCATGTCCTCGATGGTGAGCTTTTCCAGCAGCTTTTTTCTTGAGGTGGCCTGCTTTGACTTTGAGGCGTTGGAACTGAAGCGCCGGATGAACTCCTTGAGTTCCTCGGCCCGGTCCTTGGTCTTTTTGTTTTCCGCCTGGCGCTGTTTCAGGTTGAGCTGGCTGGCCTGGTACCAGAAGTCATAGTTGCCCACGTA
>JAKSBM010000162.1 GCA_022361135.1 Desulfobacterales bacterium
CGGGAAAAGCCCCCCGCCATTAAAGGATAACCCGAACATTTCACCGGGTCCATTCGTCTCTGCACCAAGGTGCCATGCTTTCCAAGACAAATTGCCATGACATTTACGGATGGAGGGTGGAGGCCGCAGCCTGCAACAAGGCCCGGGCCGAATTGATTTCCGCTCCAGGGAGGCCCATGACCTCTGCGGCGGCCTGGAATGCCGACTCCGCCGTCTCCCCATTCTCCCGGATATCCTTCAACGCGTAGGCCCCCCTGGATTTGGATAACTTCTGTCCATCCCGCCCCAGGATCAAACCATGGTGGATAAAAGCAGAGGCCTGGAAGCCCTTAAAGCCAAAGAGGTCTGCCAGGTAAAGCTGGGCCGCCGTGGATTCCCGCAGATCCGCCCCCCGGACAATGAAATTCACCCCGGCCTCCTCATCCTCCACCAGGCTGGCCAATTGGTAAGCGGGCTGGTCGTCCCGCCGCCAGAGGACAAAATCCCCAAAGGTCTGATCCAGATCAATGTCATGGCCATTGACCCGGATCCGGGCCCCATCCGGCACCTGGACCCGGATGGTATTCTGACCGGGAACAAAATCCTGGTAGAGGTGGCGGCAGGTGTGGGGATAAAGCCCGTTGGTGGATGCCTTTTTAATGGCCGAACGGCTGCAGGTGCAGGTGAATGTTTTCCCGCTTTTCCGGGCCAGAATTTCCAATTGGTCAAAATAATGGGCCCTGCGGGACTGGAGGGAAAAATTCTCCAAAAAATCATCCGGGCCGTTGGGGCCGATGTCCCAATCCAGGCCCAGCCAATCCAGGGAGCGGAAGATATCCTCCAGCACATCCTCCCGGAAACGGATACCATCCATGTCGTCGATGCGCAGGGAAAGCCGCCCTCCCCGGCTTCGGACCAGGGCCCAGGTGACCAGGAAATTCACGGCATTGCCCAGGTGGAGGAAACCACTGGGGGTGGGAGCCAGGCGGGAGACCGGCCGGGCCGGTATGCCATTCAAATCTACGGGGGAAAGGGAGTGGACCATAAAACCATACGCTTCTTAAGTTGGGGTTAAATGCCCTATATTGTGCCCTCCCTTAAAAGTTTTCAAGTCCCCTACCCGGAAAAGACATGATTCCGGATTGCATTCCCGGCCAGGACACCTATCTTCTATGGAACAACCTCAAATGGAAAAATATAAAATGAAAAAGAAAATTGCACTGGTGGCCCACGACGGGAAAAAGGCTGAGATGGTGGCCTTTGTAAAAGACCATAAATCCTTTCTGGACCAATTTGACATCATTGGCACCGGCACCACCGGCATGCACATCCAGCGGGCCGGGCTTAAGGTCGAACGGAAGCAATCCGGCCCCCTGGGCGGGGATGCCCAGATCGCAGCCGATGTGGTGGACGGGGTGGTGGATGCCGTGATTTTCCTGCGGGATCCCTTGGGCAAACACCCCCATGACCCCGATATCTCCATGCTAATGCGCATCTGCGATGTCCAGAATGTTCCTTTGGCCACCAATGTGGCCGGTGCGGAACTCCTCATCAAGGGGCTGGCCGCCCAGGAAGCGGATTCCACGGATTGACCTCCTGGGAGACGGTATTCTTTTATCAAAATATTAATTTGAGGGGCACAGCTGCGACTCCCAAACAAAATTCAAAGCTAAGCTAACAAAATGGCTGGGGTAAATGGAGGATAACAGAAGAACAGATGAGAGGGGGTTGTACCCGTGGTGTGGGGGGCGGCGCTATCCTTGTCTGCCGGTGGGCTTAAA
>JAKSBM010000097.1 GCA_022361135.1 Desulfobacterales bacterium
CTAGCCTGTCACGCTAGAGGCCGCGAGTTCGAGTCTCGTCACTCCCGCCACTATATAAAAGGGCTTCAATGGTAACATTGAAGCCCTTTTTTTATGCCTTTTCCACGGGGCTGTCAAATAGAAAAGGGCCGTCTGCACCCATGCAGACGGCCCTTTTTGTTTTTAACTCGGCTGTTTTGTGGGATTAGGCCGGATTCATGGCCTGGACAATGGCATCCCCCATGGTCCGGGTATCCACCGGTGGGGTGTCATTGTCGGAGATCAGGTCGGCCGTGAATATCTGATTGTCCAGCACCCGGGCCACGGCATTTTCAATGGCATCTGCCGCCGCCACCTGGCCCAGGCTGTATTTCAACATCATGGCTGCGGAAAGGATCTGGGCAATGGGATTGGCAATTCCTTTTCCGGCAATGTCCGGTGCAGAGCCGCCTGCGGGTTCATATAGCCCGAATTTATCGGCATTGAGGCTGGCCGAGGCCAGGAGTCCCATGGAGCCGGTAATCATGGCGCATTCGTCGGAAATGATGTCTCCGAACATATTACCGCAGAGCAGGACGTCAAATTGATGGGGATCCCGGACCAGCTGCATGGTGGCATTGTCCACGTAGATGTGGTTGAGTTCCACATCCGGGTATTGCTTGGCCGTCTCCGTCACCACCTCACGCCAGAGGACCATGGAGGAGAGGACATTGGCCTTGTCAACGGAGGTGACCCTTCCCCGTCTCAGTCGGGCGGCCTCAAAGGCCATTTTCGTGATGCGTTGGATTTCTTTTCTGGAGTATACCATGGTATCAAAGGCGGTTTCCTCGGCCCCTTCACCATGGCGTCCCTTGGGTTCCCCAAAATATATTCCTCCGGTGAGTTCCCGGATGCAGAGGATATCAAATCCATCCTTAACAATGTCGGCCCGAAGGGGGGATGCCGAGGCCAGTCTGGAAAAAACCCGGGCCGGTCTCAGGTTGCAATAGAGTCCAAAATGTTTTCTCAGGGGAAGGAGGGCCCCCCGTTCCGGCTGTTCTTCAGGGGGCAGGTTTTCCCATTTGGGGCCGCCCACGGAGCCGAAGAGAATGGCGTCGCTTTGTTCGCATAAATCCAATGTGGACTGGGGCAGGGCCTTCCCATGGTTATCAATGGCAATACCACCCACATCCGCATGTTTCAGTTCCAGTTCAAATCCATGGATTTTCTGGGCGGCCTCCAGGACCTTGATGGCTTCATCCATGACTTCGGGGCCGATTCCGTCTCCGGGCAAGATTGCAATTTTATACAAGATATCCTCTCCTTATCAGGGTCAATGTGTCGCTTTAATATGCGTCAAAATAAAATGGATTGCAATGAAATATTAACTATTCTTTAAAAAAGTTTAACTATACTGGATTTGTGGGGCGTGTTCCGATGGGATGGCAAGAACCCGGGCCTTGGGCAGGGGGCGCTATCATTTGATCCATGGGGGGAGTCGGCAAATCCCAGGATCCGCTGTGTCGACATGATTTTTAACCCATGGTGAAGGTTTAAGGGGCTAAAAAAAACCAAGGCAGGTGAAGGAACCTCTGCCCTGGTTCAATGGGAGTGGGGTCGGATGGGGGGTTAAAGTGGGGATACTCTGGTGGCCGAAAGTCCCTTATCGTTTTCCTGGACCTCGTATTCAACGGTTTCTCCTTCATCCAGGGTTTTGAATCCCGGCATGTCTATGACGGAGTAATGGACGAAGACATCGTCTCCTTGATCCTGCTCAATGAAACCAAAGCCCTTTTTCGAATTGAACCACTTGATTTTTCCCTGTTGCAAAATCGCCTCCTTAGATTAGTAGTGACACGTGATGAGAATTTAGCCTTTAGACCCGTTAGAGAGGGCGTTTAGATAGATCGGCCAATGATAATAATGCCTTATTATTGATTTTGGAAAAAAGCAAGAAAAAAAAGGGGGGCTGGTTTTCACCAGCCCCCCTTTTGAGGATCAGCAGATTTCCCCGGGTCCGGGGATGTGCTTATTTAGTACTTTCTATTGCCGTATTCCGCGTATCCCATGGCCACCAGGCGGTAAACCAGATGGGCCATCTTGGAGAAGGGCAGGAAGGCGAAAAGGTTGAAAATGGCAATGAGATGGATCCAGTAGAAGAAGTAGCAGGTCCATTCCAAGTGCGCCAGACGGGCCATTTCGGTGAGCATACCGGAGAGACCCAGAACAAATACGATGCCCAGGATGAGCCAGTCTTTATAGGCGGATTTCTGGGTTTTGTTGTTCCAGCGGTTGAGGATCATCATGCCGGATCCAATGACCAGGGCCACACCGGAGATGTTGGCCAGCCATTTGATGGGGTTCAACTGGGGATAGGGACCGGGATAGTTGCCCAGATAAAGCATGCTACCGCAAACGGCTGTGGTGATGAACAGGCCGATGAAAGAGTACAATACCATCATATGGGGGGTGGCGCGATCCTTGTTGGATTCGCATTCATTGAATTTATCGTGGCGCAGCACCTTGGGAATAACCGCGATGATGGAGCGGCCCAGTTCCTTGTAATCTACGCCGGTTTTATCGGTTTTGCCTTCCAGAACAGCATTGTTATGGATGTCGGTGATGAACCGTTTCAATGCCAGGAAGAAGACAACCGCGGCAAATGTAGCCGTTGGGATCATGGTCATATCCACAAACCAGGTGGAGAAGAAGTTGGCATGGGAAATCACATGCTCAGCGCCTTCCTTGGCGTGGGACCAGTGCAGGCGTCCACCCAGGGCATCCCCGAAC
>JAKSBM010000056.1 GCA_022361135.1 Desulfobacterales bacterium
ACTAGGAAATCCTAGTCAGGAGATATAATTATGGCAAAATCCTTGGCACAAGAATTTACCAAAGGACTCTGGGCTGAAATACCGCCGTTCCGGCTGGTCCTGGGCCTCTGTCCGATTCTGGCCGTTACCAAGACCATGGAAAACGGCATCGGCATGGGCGTAGCCACCACCTTTGTTCTGATCTTTTCCAACCTGCTGGTTTCACTGTTGAGAAACGTGATTCCCTCAAAGGTTCGAATCGCCTGTTATATTGTAATCATCGCCACCTTTGTTACCATCGTGGAATTCCTCATGCAGGCCTATGCCTATGAGCTCTTCCTCAAGTTGGGGATCTTCATTCCCCTCATCGTTGTAAACTGCGTGGTCCTGGGGCGGGCGGAAGCCTTTGCCTCCAAAAACGGCCCCATGCTCTCCGTGGCCGACGGCCTGGGCATCGGTCTGGGGTTCACCCTCTCCCTGGCTGCCCTGGGCGGAGTTCGTGAAATCATCGGTGCAGGTACCCTCACCATCTGGGGCGGTGTTCCCGCCTTCACCATGGGGGACTGGTACATGCCCTTCCAATTTATGATTGAAGCTCCCGGCGCCTTTGTCGGGCTTGGACTGATGCTTTGCCTGATGAACCTCATCGGAAGTAAATAATAAGGAGAACTTCAAATGACGGATCTATTTATTCTGGCCATCAGCTGTATTTTCATCAACAATATTCTCCTTGCACAATTCCTTGGTAACTGCCCTTTCCTGGGGACCTCCAAAAAAATGGAGACCGCAGTGGGCATGTCCATGGCCGTTATCTTTGTTACGGTCATGGCCGGACTCATCACCTGGATTGTAGACACCTACATGCTCAAAACTCTGGATGTTGAATACCTGAGAACGGTATCCTTCATTCTGGTCATCGCCTCCCTGGTACAATTTGTGGAGATGTTCCTGAAAAAAAGTATCCCCGGGCTCTATGCCGGTCTGGGCATCTTCCTTCCCCTGATCACCACCAACTGCGCCGTAATGGGTGTATGTTTGATCAACATCAAGGAAGAATACACTTTTATCCAGGCCCTGGTATCTGCCTTCGCCTACGCCGTCGGTTTCGGGATCGCCTTGATCCTCTTTGCCGGTGTTCGTGAGAGAATTAACCTGGCACGGGTTCCCAAACCCCTCCAGGATACTTCCATTGGGCTGGTTACAGCAGGCATCATCGCTTTGACCTTCATGTCCTTTAGAGGAATGGTCTAACATCCATTGAGGGACGGACTGGGAATGGCTGTCCGTCCCCCTTACTATA
>JAKSBM010000053.1 GCA_022361135.1 Desulfobacterales bacterium
CGGGGCAGCACATTGGCCCGCCGGGCAATCTCCGGCACCCGGTGCTCCCATTCAATGGCCATGAGGTGGACCCCGGCCACCCCTTCCATTTCCTTGAATTCCTCAATCTGTTCCAGGGCAATGGCAATCCCCTCCTCGGCCTGGTCCTTTTTATCCACACCCTTGAGGCGCTTGACCAGACCCTCCGGAATGTCCATTCCCGGAACAAATTTAGACATGAAACCGGCCATGCCCGCATTCTTCATGGGGGTGACACCGGCCAGGATGTAAACCTGTTCATGGAGGCCCATGTCCACCACTTTTTCCATGAAATCCCTGAACTTTTCCATGTTGAAAATACATTGGGTCTGGATGAAATCTGCCCCGGCTACCACCTTCTGGGCCAGACGGTGGACCCGGTATTCATAGGGATCGGCAAAGGGGTTGCAGGCTGCACCCACAAAGAGCTCGGGTACTCCGTCGATCTCTTCGTCATTGAGGAACTTGCCCTGGTCCCGCATCTTTTTCACCAGGGCCAGGAGTTGAATGGAATCAATGTCGTGGACATTCTTGGCCTCGGGGTGATTCCCAAAACTCTGGTGGTCCCCGGAGAGGCAGAGCATGTTGCGAATTCCCAGGGCATGGGCCCCCAGGATGTCGCTCATCATGGCCAGGCGATTCCGGTCCCGGCAGACCATCTGGAAATTGGGCTCCAGCCCCTCTTCCACCATGAGGGCCGACCCGGCCAGGGACGACATGCGCACCACCGCCGTCTGATTATCGGTCATGTTGACACAGTCCACATGGCCCTTAAGGTGGTGGAACTTTTCCTTGAGATGGGCCACATTGGCCCCCTTGGGCGGGCCGCACTCCCCGGTGAATGCAAAGTGCCCTGCCCTGAGAACCCTTTCCAGGTTACTGCCCGATTTATATTCATTCATGGCATTGCCTCCCCCTTAAATGTTTCCCTTGATGAGTTCTTCCCGGATGGAGCGTCTGGGCCCACCGTCCCGTGCGGTTTTCCAGGGCTTGGGTCCCTTGACTGCGGCCAGATCTGCCAGGCGACCATTTTCCATCTTCTTTTTCACAATGGCATCCCAGATACATGCGGTTTCCCTGTTCACCTCGCAGATGCCGTTGCTGGAACCGCCGCAGGGGCCGTGGAGCAAACGCTTGGCACAACGGGCAATGGGACAGAGCCCGTCAAAGAGATGGATGGCGCAGGCCCCGCAACCGGCACAGCGCTCCTCCCAGACCCCGTGGTCCACGGCCCCCCCGAAAAAGAGGGTGTTCACCCCGGGGTAAAAAATCTGGTCCGGGTACATTTCCGACAAAAACTGGGGCCCCACCCCGCAGGCCAGTGACACCACGGCATCGTAACCATGGACCTGGTCGGCCAGTTCCGCCACATATTCGGTGTCGCATTGCCGCTCCAGGACACAGACATCCACTTCAAAGTCCTGCCCGGCTTTTTTCCGGGCAATGTTCAGGGTGGAGGCCAGGATTTCACTCTCCTTGAGCCCGCCGGTATTACACACGGTGACGCAGCCCTTGCAGCCGGCCACCAGGATGCGGGAATGGGGTGCAATCATTTCCAGAATATCTTCCAGGGGTTTACGATCTGCAACTATCATGGATCACCTCCCTGGGAATCGAAGGTCCATGGGATGGACGGCAAGCTCGCCCGTCGACCATTCCCATTATTCTTCCATTCCCATGAGGGAACCGGCCCCACCCATGGGGCCGGTTCCGGTTTATCATCATGCAGCCGGTGTACCGGCCACGGGGGTGGGACCCAGCTGTCGAATGCGCTGGGTCATCTCCCGGGCAATCTCGGCAAACCGCCCCCCCTGGGCCGAAGAGAGATTGAACATCTCCAGACGCTGGGGTTCAATGCCCAACTCGGCCAGGGTTTTTTTCACCGACGCCACCTTGCGCTTGGCCTTGAGGTTGCCCTCCCGGAAGTGACACTCCCCCTCCAGGCAACCGGCCACATACACCCCGTCGGCACCATCCTCAAAGGCGTTGAGCAGGTGGAGGATATCCACCCGCCCGGTACAGGGCAGTTGGATGACCTTGACCTCGGTGGGATAGGACAATCGCATGGAACCTGCCAGGTCCCCGGCGGCGTACGCTCAGTACTGGCAGCAGAACGCCACGATCCTGGGTTGAAAGGAAGGGGTCATCATGCACCTCCTGTGGTGTCAATGGGTTGTTGGCCGCCCCCGGGTCCCATGGTTGAAAAATCCCCATGGAACAGGGCATGGGTTTTGGCCATGATCTGCTGATCCGTAAAATGGTTCAGGGTGATGGCCTTGCCCGGGCACTCGGCCACGCAGGCCCCGCACCCATGGCATTGAGCCGGGTCAATGGCGGCATATCCCTCCTCCTGGATCCGGGGAATCCCATAGGGGCAGGTCCGCACACAGGTAAGGCAGACCGCGCACAGCTCCGGGGTGACCTCGGCCACCACGCCCCCCACCTTGAGGGAATCCCGGGAGAGGATGGTCATGGCCCGGGAGACGGCGGCCCCGGCCTGGGCAATGCTTTCTTCGATGGGTTTGGGATAATGGGCCAGCCCGGCCACGAAAAGACCGTCCGAGGCAAAATCCACCGGCCGCAGTTTGGCATGGGCCTCCACCAGGAATCCGTCCCCGTTCACGGGGATTTTAAAAATCTCATGGAGATCCCGGTTTTTCCCGGGAACCACACCGGAGGCCAGTACCAGAAGGTCCGGAGAAAGGGTCACCGGGGTCCTGAGCACATGGTCAACCACCGTGAGCACCAGCCGTCCGTCCCCGTCCTTTTCCACCCGGGGCATCTCCTCCAGGTCATAGCGGATGAAAA
>JAKSBM010000648.1 GCA_022361135.1 Desulfobacterales bacterium
GAATCCTACCTGGTGGGGCCGGACCTGCTCATGCGGTCGGATTCCTACCTGGATCCGGACAATCATACGGTCACCGCTTCTTTTGCCTACCCGGACAAAGGGCGGGTGGATACCCGGGCGGCCAATGCTGCATTGAAAGGGGAAACCGGGGAAGATATCATCATTGATTATAACGGTAACCCCGTATTGTCCGCATACGCACCGGTGCAGGTGGGGGATACCACCTGGGGACTCCTGGCGGAAATCGATGAAGCCGAGGCCTTTGCCAGTATCCAAAGGCTGAAATGGGAAACCGCTGCCATTGCCCTGGTTGCCGCCCTGTTGATCACAGGGGTTGCCCTGGTGATCAGCCGGTCCATTTCATCCCCGGTGGTCAACGGGGCACAGATGGCCAAGCAGATGGCAAAAGGGGATCTTACCCTGAGCCTGGATGTCCGGCGCCAGGACGAGATCGGTGTGCTTGCCGATGCCCTGAACGACATGTCCCGGGACCTGGGTGTAATGGTGGCAGATATCGTTACCGGCACCCGGACCCTGGACGCATCGTCCGGCCAGTTGTCAAGGGTCTCCGGCCAAATATCGAAAAATACCGGTGAGGCTGCGGACCGGTCTGCCAGCGTCTCTGCCGCTGCCGAAGAGATGACCTCCAGCATGTCCGGTGTGGCAGCGGCCACGGAACAGGCCACAGCAAATATCCGGATGATTGTTGCGGCTGCCGAAGAGATGACTTCCACCATCCGGGAGATTGCAGGGAATACGGCCCGGGGCAGCGAAACCACATCCCTGGCGGTTCAACAGGCAGAAGAAGTGTCGGAAAAGGTGGGCCAACTGGGGCGTGCGGCAGAAGAGATTTCCAATGTTACCGCCACCATATCCGATATCTCGGAACAGACCAACCTTCTGGCCCTGAACGCCACCATAGAAGCGGCCCGGGCCGGTGAAGCCGGTAAAGGGTTTGCCGTTGTGGCCAACGAGATCAAGGGCCTGGCTTCCCAGACCGCCGAAGCCACCCAGGACATCAAGGAAAAGGTCCAGGGCATCCAGGGGTCCACCGATGATACGGTGCGGGATGTGGAAGCCATCACCGAGGTCATTGACGAGGTCACCGACATTGTCACCGCCATTGCCGCCGCCGTGGAAGAGCAGACCGAAGCCACCGTGGAGGTGGCCGAGAATATATCCCAGGCCACGGTGGGCATCACCGAGGTGAACGACAATGTGGCCCAGAGCTCCATGGTGGCCTCGGAGATTGCCCAGGACATCGCCACGGTGCACCAGGTGTCCGAAGAGATGACCGGCCAGAGTAACCGCATGAAGCGCAATGCCGAAGACCTTTCCGAATTGGCCGGCAAATTGCGGGATATGATTGCCGTTTTCAAGGTCTCCGTGGACGAATCCAGCCAGTCCCAGGCCCAGAGCCGGACCGATGCCGATATCCCCGATCTCATGCCCTGGGGCCACCGCCTCCAGCTTGGCATCCCCTCCATCGACGACCAGCACCGGGAATTGGTGCGCATGGTCAACGCCCTGCACAAGGCCATGCGTCTGAAAAAAGGGGCCACGGAGTCGGGCCGTATCCTGGAAAAACTGGCCGAGTACACGGTTTATCATTTCAAGTACGAAGAAGAGCTCTTTGATGCCCATGGTTACAAGGAAAAGACCGCCCATAAGAAGATCCACGATGAGCTGGTGGGAAAGGTCCTGGCCTTTAAGAAAGACTTTGATTCCGGCCGGGCTGCGGTTTCCATGGATCTCATGGATTTCCTCACGGACTGGCTCCGGGACCATATCATGAAGACGGACAAGGCCTATGCCCCCTTTCTTCAATCCAAGGGTGTGAATTAGCAATAACCCGGTGATATGGCCGGGTAACGGGTGGATCCCATTCCCATGGACAATCGGGATGGGCAAGCCTTCATTGTTATATCGCCTGCAAATGGGTTCTTTTCAGCACCTTGAAATTTTTTCTTGACAATGCTGGAACCGGTCTGTAGGAATTAAGGCTCACATTGAAAACAAATTTAGAGAATTTTATGAATACTGCAACCCACCAAAATATATTTACTTTCGAACGCTTCTTCTTTTTTAGAAGCGTTCATCCGGTGTGATGCGGTAAACTGAAATATCGCTATCAACGCCCCGGGTGGACATGAGCCACCCGGGGCGTTTTATATTTACAGGCCTCGGGAGAAACTCCCGGGGCCTTTTTTATTTTTGGGGAATGGATTTCCCACAACACAAGGGAGTGAACAATGAAACTGGTATTGGACGAGAACATTACATCGGAGCAGAAAGCCAAAATTCACCGCTATCTGGAACGGAATAACTGCCTGGCCCGTGAGGTCATGGACGGCTCCCGGCACATCATGGGACTGATCTGCCAAAAGGAGCTGTCGGTGCAGGATCTGGAAAGCCTCCCCGGGGTGGACAAGGCCCTGCCCATTTCCACGGCCCACAAGCTGGTGAGCCGGCAGTTCAAGAATGAGGACACCCGGGTCCGCATCGGCGACGTGGTGGTGGGGGGGGACCGCATTGTGGTGGTGGCCGGCCCCTGCGCCGTGGAAAGCCGGGAGCAGGCATTGACCATTGCCCGGGAGGTCAAGCAATACGGTGCGGTTCTCTTCCGCGGGGGGGCCTATAAGCCCAGATCCTCGCCATACTCCTTCCAGGGGCTGGAGGAAGAAGGATTGAAGATCCTGGCCCAGGTCCGGGAGGAAACCGGCATGGGCGTGGTTACGGAAATTACCTCCCCGGCCCAGGCCGAACTCATGGAAAAATATGTGGATGTGGTCCAGATCGGGGCCCGGAACATGCAGAACTTTGAACTGCTCAAATGCGTGGGTAAAATGTCCAAACCCGTGGTCCTGAAACGGGGGCTGGCCTCCACCATCCAGGAATGGCTCATGTCCGCCGAATACATTGCCTCGGGCGGGAATACCAATATCATCCTGTGTGAACGGGGGATCCGGACCTTTGAGCCCTATACCCGGAATACCCTGGATCTTTCCGCCATTCCCGTGTTGAAGAAGCTCACCCATTTGCCCATCATCATCGACCCCAGCCATGCCACGGGCAGCCGGGAAAAGGTCAGCCCCATGGCCCGGGCCGCCGTGGCCGCCGGTGCCGATGCCCTGATGATCGAGGTCCACAACCAGCCGGAAAAGGCCCTGTCCGACGGTCCCCAGAGCCTTTACCCCGAGCAGTTCGGGAAATTGACCCGGGATCTTTATGTCATTGCCCCGGTCATTGGCAAACAGATGGATTTCAATTACCTCAATAAATCCGAGATTGCCCAGTCGGGGAAAAGCCAGGGGGAAGGGCTGCCCACCACGGCCTTCATCGGAGAGCATGGGGCTTACAGCCACAAGGCCGGACTGGCCTATTTCGGAGATGATCTCATCCCCGTGCCCATGAAGGGCTTCCGGGAAATCTTCGCCGCCGTGGATGCCGGTGATGTCACCTATGGGATCATTCCCCTGGAAAATTCCCTGTCCGGCTCCATCCATGAAAATTACGATTTGTTGCAGAAGTACGATCTTTCCATCATCGGGGACATTACCCTGCGCATCCAGCATGCCCTCATTGCCCATCCGGGTATGACCAAGGCCGACATCAAGACTGTCCTGGCCCCGCCCCCGGCATTGGCCCAGTGCCGGAATTACCTGGAGCAATATCCGGACATGGAGGCCCAGGCCTATACGGCCACTTCGGCTGCGGTCAAGGCCGTGAAGGAGGGGGGCGATTCCTCGGTGGCCGCCATCGCCTCCTCCATGGCAGCGGAATATTTCGGCATGGAGGTTTTGGACGAATCCATTGAGGACAATCCCCGTAATTATACCCGCTTTGCCGTCATTGCCCGGGAAAGCCGGGATGTGGCCGAGGTCAAAACCTCTTCATTGATCTTCTCCACCAATAACCAACCCGGTGCCCTCTACGGGGTCATGAAGATCTTCTCCCAATACGGGGTCAACCTGGTGAAGCTGGAATCCCGGCCCATCCACGGTAAACCCTGGGAGTACATGTTCTATGCCGATTTGGAAGCGGATATTGATTCCCCGGAATTGGCCGAGATGAAGGCGGAATTGGAAACCGCCTCGGACACCCTTCGGGTTTTGGGGCGGTATTAAGCTTTTCCGCCACGGTTCGGGTGTCCGACGACTTCCATTGCCGGACACCCGTTGTCAGGCCATCCTAAGGTCAAAATTCAAAATAGGGATTCGGGCAGAATGCCCTTGCAAGGCCGGAATCAAACCAAGGAAGGGAGGTTGGCTGTCGGCTTTAATATGTTTTTGGCGTGGCGGCCAACAGGACCCGGGTGAGCAGTGCCCGGGGTAGGAATCGTCCCAGCCGGGTGGCCCAGGCCGTGGCCGGGGGAAATAGGTTTTCCCGCATTTCCCGCTTAAAGCCCTTGAGCACGTACTGGGCGGCATCTTCTTCGCTGATTTCATTGGGGGCGGGGATGCCGTCCCCCCGCACGGCCAGGGTGTCCACAAAACCGGGGTGGATGGTCTGGAGTCGGATGTGGGAGATGCCGAAATGTTTGAGTTCCATGCGGGCGGTGTCAAAAAAGATTCGGGCCGCGGCTTTGGCGGCAGTGTAATCCCCCTGCATGGGAATGCCGAAATAGCTGGCCTGGGAATTCATGTGGGCGATGAGGCCTGGGCTGGTCTGGGATTTCATCTGGGCCATGACCGGGAC
>JAKSBM010000189.1 GCA_022361135.1 Desulfobacterales bacterium
ACACCACTCTGTGGTATGACGACAACTTCGTAGGTACCGAACTGAACCGTGACGTAGACTACGCCAAGGTTGCCGAAGCTTGCGGTTGCATCGGTGTTCAGGCCACCACCATGGATGACCTGAAAGAAAAACTGACTGCTGCCCTGGCTGCTCAGAAAGAAGGTAAAACCACCTTCATCGAAATTCTGACCAACATGGAACTGGGCGAGCCCTTCCGTCGTGACGCCATGAAAAAACCGGTTGCCGTTGCCGGCATCGACAAAGCGGACATGCGCGAATACAAATAATAAGCACGGATGACGTCCAAAGACGTTAGAAGCGCGAGCGTATAAAGCAAGCAGCGCCCTCGCCCCAACCGGGGGCGCTGCTTATATAAAAGACGATTACCGATTTTTACGGTTGAGCAGGGTGGGGCAGCGACCTGACACCCTGTGTCGACCCGAGGGGGAACCCAAAATGAATAGTAAAACCGATTGGCTGGCATATGATGTTGACGAGATGGTGGACGGCGACAAGAACGCCCTCTGGCATCACCTCAAGCCCCACAAAGTATTTGAATCTGCGGAACAGATGATCATCGTTGAAGGCGACGGCCTCATGGTCAAAGACATCCGCGGCAATGAGTATCTTGACGCCACTTCCGGCGGTGTATGGTCCGTAATGGTTGGTTTCGGCCGGGATTCCATCGCAGAAGCCGTGTGCGAACAGCTGAAGAAAATGCCTTACTTCGCAGGCAGCTTCGGCAACATCCCCACCATCAAATTCGCCAAAAAGCTTCTGGAAAAGTTGCCCAACCACGACAAGGTATACTTCTCCAACTCCGGTTCCGAAGCCAATGAAAAGGCGTTCAAAATTGTTCGTCAGGCTTCCAGAATTGCCCCGGAACGTAAGGGCAAATACAAAATCATGTACCGTGACCGTGACTACCACGGAACCACCATCGGTGCCATGAGCGCCACCGGTCAGGCCCAGAGGAAAGAAGGCTTCGGTCCCTTTGTTGAAGGCTTTGTCGAGTTCCCCCATTGTGCTTGCTACCGTTGTCCCTACGACAAAAAATACGGTGAATGCGACATCGAATGTGCCCGCAAGGTTGAAGACATCATCCTCAAGGAAGGTCCGGAAACCATCGGCGGCATGATCGTTGAACCCATCACTGCCGGCGGCGGTATCCTCAAGCCCGTTAAAGAATACTACCCCATCCTCCAGGAAATCTGCAAAAAGTACGATATCTGGATGATCATGGACGAAGTGGTCTGTGGCTTTGGCCGGACCGGTAAGTTCTGGGGCCACGAACAATTCGACGTGGATCCCGACATCGTAACCATGGCCAAGGGCCTGGCATCTTCCTACGGTGCCCTGTCCGCCACCGTTGTAAAGCAGAAGGTCTATGATGTCTTCCTCTGTGATCCCTCCGACGAAAAGGATCGTTTGAACTACTTCCGGGATATTTCCACCTACGGCGGCTGTACCGCAGCTCTGACTGCAGCTCTGGAATCCACCCGTATCATTGAAGATGAAAATCTTCTGGATAACACTGTTAAAATGGGTGCTTACCTGATAGAAAAGCTGGAAGCACTGAAAGAATACGACGTGGTTGGTGATGTCCGCGGTGAAGGTTTGTTTGCGGGCATTGAATTTGTCCAGGACAAGGAAACCAAGGAACCCATCACCGAAGGTCAGATGGCGACCCTCATGGGCAACGTCATGGCCCAGAAGGTCATCGTCGGCCGGACCAATTCCAGTTTCCATGGCCTGAACAACATCATGAACTTTGCCCCCTGTTTGACCATTACCAAAGAACAGGTGGATACCATTGTTGATGCTGTTAAAACTGCCATCGAGAAAACTTTTAATTAATATTTTATCTACTTAAGGAGAAGCAAAATGTTAGTAGGTATCCTCAAAGAAATCAAAGTATTGGAAAAACGTGTTTCCATGACCCCCGCCGGTGTTGTGGCCATGATCCAGAACGGACACGAAGTTGTTGTTGAAAAAGACGCCGGTGCCGGCGCCGGTTTCCCCGACGCAGAATACGTAGCTGCCGGTGCCAAGATCCTTGACACCCCCGCTGAAATCTTCGCCGCCGCCGACATGGTAATGCACGTTAAAGAACCCCAGCCTTCCGAATACGACATGATCCGCGAAGATCAGATTGTTTTCACCTACCTGCATCTGGCTGCCGACGAACAGCAGACCCACGGTCTGATCAAGTCCAACGCCGTTTGCATTGCCTACGAAACCATCGAAAAAGACAATGGTTCCCTGCCCCTGCTGGTTCCCATGTCTGAAGTTGCCGGCCGCATGGCTTCCCAGGAAGCTGCCAAGTACCTGGAAATGCCCCAGGGCGGAATGGGTGTACTGCTGGGTGGTGTTACCGGTGTTGAGCCTGCTACCGTTGTTGTTATCGGCGGTGGTGTGGTTGGTATCAACGCTGCCAAAATGGCCTGCGGTCTGGGTGCCAAGGTTTACATCCTGGACACCAACCTGGAAAGACTGGCTTACCTGGACGACGTAATGCCCGCCAACTGCTTCCCCGTCATGTCCAACCCGGCTGTACTGGCTGACCTGGTATCCAAGGCCGACGCCGTTATCGGCGCCGTTCTCATTGCCGGTGCCAAGGCGCCCAAGCTGCTGACCCGCGACA
>JAKSBM010000576.1 GCA_022361135.1 Desulfobacterales bacterium
CCGTGCGGGCCTACGAACAGGCCGCCCTTAAGGAAAACATCGACGTCAGTATGATCAATTGGCATTCCTCCGTGGCCATTGCCCTGATGAATGTGGTCTCCAAAAATCGAATCCCCCACTATTTCGGCATCGGTGCCGCCGGAACCATTAACGAAAAATACCATTCCGACCCCAAACGCTATTCCTATTGGATCGGCAAGGGTTGGCCCGAACCCACAAAAACCACAGTCGGCTACGCCCAGATGATCGAAGATGCCATGGCAAAAGGGGTTTTCGTCCCACGGAACAAAAAATTTGTAGTCTTCGGAGAAGATACCGACTGGGGTAGAAGCGTCGGCAAAGGTTATAAAAAAGTCATGGAAGACATTGGGTGGGAATGCGTATCCGAAGACTATTTCCGCCCCGATGAAACTGATTTTTACCCATTGATGACCAGCTATAAGAAGAAAAATGTTTCCGTGATGATCGGCACCAACTCGGTCCCCCCCTCGGTGGCCGCCTTTGTAAAACAAAAGGCGGAAGTCGGTGTCCCGGCCTTACTCTTCTGTGAAGCCATGGCCGACAGTGGTGAATGGTACGATCTCATGGGCCCTGCCTCCAACGGTGCCATCGAGGGTCGGGCGACCTGGGTCACGCCCAAACACAAGGCATTTGCCAGCAAATTCAAATCCATTTATGGATTTGAGCCTTCGGCCGCCGCCGGTGGGCAGGTTTATGATTACAGCAGATTCTTCATCAAGTGCCTTAAGGCCGCCCTCAAGGAATACGGCAGCCTGAACCGTAAAACCCTGTACAAATTCGGCCAGGAATTTGTCATGACCGGAAAAATTGTTTCGGATTCCGGGATTGTCCATGACAGCCTTTCCTACACCCCGAATAATTATCCGGATCCGGAATTTGGTCCGGGCAAATGGATGTTCCCCATTGTTCAATATTTCAACGGCCACCCCAACGTGGTCTGGCCCCCCAGCCAGAAAACCGGGGAACTCATCGTTCCGGATAACGCCCTATAAACGGCCTGTACCGCCCATGGACGGATCGGTTCCACCGGTCCGTCCCGGACCTTAGATTTACCCATTATGTGAGGGAATATGCCTTTTCTGGAAACCCAACATGTTACCAAACAGTTCGGCGGTCTCACGGCTGTGAACGACGTCTCCATCCAAATCCAAAAGGGCCA
>JAKSBM010000305.1 GCA_022361135.1 Desulfobacterales bacterium
CATGGCCGTTAAAATCGCCCTGGGCGGACGGGGAAGCACCCGCTGGGTGGCTGTCCTTTTGGGATCCAATAAAGATGCGGCCGAATTGCTGGCCCAGGAGCGTTCCAACCCATAAAAAAAGGGTCGGTTCCCGTGGGAACCGACCCTCATTTCATTATATCCTTACCCCAGCCAGCCCAGGGATGGCGCATTGAAGGGAACTATCCCCCGATGGACGTCATATGGCTGATGGGGATATCCTTGGACTTGGGCTCACCCAGATCGTGGTGGGCGGGCTTGTGTGCCAGGGCCCGTTCGATGATGGCCTTGAGTTCCCCATCCGAGGCCCCATTCCTCAGGGGGCCTAGAATTTCCTTTTCATAATTGTTCAGCAGGCAGGGGCGCAGGGTTCCCCGTGAGGTGAGCCGCAAGCGGTTGCACTGGCTGCAGAAATGGGAACTGATGGGGGTGATGAAGCCCACAACGCCCCTGGCATTTTCAAGGGCGTATTTTTTGGCCGGCCCATCATTGGCTTCCCGGGACATGGGAGACAGGGGTCCGTGGATGGCCTGGATTTTCTCCTGGATCTCCTGGGTCAGCATCTGCTGTTGCTGTTCCATGGGATCATCCCCCATGGGCATGTATTCGATGAACCGCATGTGAAAGGGATACTTCAGGGTGAGGCCGGCCAGGTCGGCCAGCTCGTCGTCATTGGTCCCCCGGAGTACCACGGCATTGATTTTAATGGGGGAAATTCCCTTTTCGTGGGCGGTCATGATGGCATCCCAAACCCGGGGGAACCGGTCCCGGCCGGTGATGGTTTTGAACTTCACCGGATCCAAGGTGTCCAGGCTGAAATTCAGCCGTTTGATCCCCATGTCCACCAGCCGCTGGATCTTCTCCGGTGTGAGAAGGGCCCCATTGGTGGTAATGGACACATCCTTGAGTTAGGGCAGGGCGCAGAGGTTTTCCAGAAAATCCAGAATCCCCTTGCGTGCAAAGGGTTCCCCCCCGGTGATCCGTACCTTGGTGATGCCCAGCTCGCAGGCCAGACGGGTGATACGCATGATTTCTTCATACCGGGCAATGCGCTCGTGGGAAATCACGGAGAATTCGGAACTGGTCACACAATAGCGGCACCGGAAGTTACACCGGTCCGTAACCGAGATCCGCAGGTAGTTGATGGGACGACCGCCGGCAATCATAGTTCAGTTAATTTCCATAGTGGCTCAAAAGAGCATCAATCAATCCGGGGATGGTATATGCCTCGGCTTCAATATCCACATTCAATCCCAATTCACGGGCCGTATCCGAGGTGATGGGGCCGATGCTGGCCACGGTCACCCCGTCCAGGAGTTCTGCGCGACGGGATTCTTCGATGAGGGAGACAAAATTGGACACCGTGGAAGAGCTGGTGAAGGTCACGGCATCCACGGCCTTGTCCTCCAGCAATTGGACCAGGGTCTCCCGGTCTTCGTCGGCCAGGACGGTTTCATAGGCCGTGACTTCATCCACCTGGGCCCCCATTTCCCTCAGGGATTCGGGGAGGATGGTCCGGGCTTTCATGGCCCGGGGCAGAAGCACCTTTTTGCCTTCCATGTCCACGGGAGCAAAGGCGTCCACAACGGACTCGGCCCGGTAGGTTTCCGGCAGAATATCGGAAATGATCCCATGGTCGGCCAGCCGTTCCTTGGTCACCGGCCCGATGCAGGCAAACTGGAGGTGGCCCAGGGCCCGCACGTCCCGTCCCATGTCATAGAGGGTGTCGAAAAAATGCTTGACCCCGTTGACACTGGTGAAAAGCAGCCAATCGTAATCCTTGATGTTCTCAATGGATTGGCGCATGGGGGTGATATCTTCGGGTTCCTGAATGCGGATGGTGGGCACCTCAAGGCAGTGGGCCCCCAGTTTGGTGAGTTGGGAAATCAAGCTCGACGCCTGGGCCCGGGCCCGGGTGATGACGATGCGTTTTCCGAACAGGGGCTTTTTATCAAACCAGGCCAACTCTTCCCTCAGGTTGACTACGCTTCCCACCACAATCATGGCCGGAGACTTGAGACCGGCTTTTTTTACCTCATCCACAATGGTGGCCAGGGTACCGGTGACGGTCTGCTGCTTGGTGGTGGTTCCCCACCGGATCAAGGCCACGGGGGTGTCGGCGTCCTTGCCGTTTTCCATGAGCTTGGCGGTGATGTTGGGCAGGTTTTTCACCCCCATGAAGAAGAGCAGGGTGGCGTTGGATTTGGCAAAGACATCCCATTGCATGGAGGTCTCTTTTTTGGTGGGATCTTCGTGCCCGGTGATGAAGGATACAAAGGAGGTGTGGTCCCGGTGGGTGATGGGGATTCCGGCGTAGGCCGGAGCTGAAACGGCCGAGGTGACCCCGGGAATCACTTCATAGGCAATGCCGTCGGCCAAAAGTTCCTGGGCCTCTTCGCCCCCGCGGCCGAATACAAAGGGATCGCCCCCCTTGAGCCGGGCTACGTTTTTACCTTCCTTGGCCTTATCCACCAGCAATTGGTTGATCTTGTCCTGGGTCAGGGTATGGTCACCGCCCTTTTTCCCCACATAGATGATTTCAGCATCCCTTTGGGCATATTCCAAAAGAAAGGGGGAGGCCAGGTAGTCATAGACCACGACATCGGCCGTTTCGATGCATTCCTTGGCCTTGAGGGTGATGAGTCCGGGGTCGCCGGGACCGGCGCCGATGAGATAAACCTTGCCTGTGTTATCCGTCATGGGAATTCAATGTCTCCAATATGGCACGACCGCCGTTGTCCAGAAGGCGGGCCGCCAGTTTGCGTCCGTTTTCCACTACCGCTTCCGGGGAGGATACCACCTCTTCCCGGATCATCTTTCCACCATCTTCCGAGGCCACCATGCCGGTGAGAACCACCTGGCCGTCCACCACCTTGCCGAAGCAGGCCACGGGGATGTGACAGGAGCCTTCGATTTCCTTGAGAAAGGCCCGTTCACCCAGGACACAGATCCGGGTGGCTTCGTGGTCGAGTTTGGCCATGATGGGGTCAATGTCGGGATCATTTTCCCGGGTCTCAATGCACAGGGCGCCCTGGCCAACGGCCGGTACCATGGCATCTTCATTCAGGTATTGGGTGATTTCGTTTTTTTGGCCCAACCGTCTCAGGCCGGCGGCGGCCAGGACAATGGCATCGTATTCTCCGTCGTGGAGCTTGCGAAGCCGGGTGTCCAGGTTC
>JAKSBM010000810.1 GCA_022361135.1 Desulfobacterales bacterium
CACCCCCCGTTCCCCCACCAGGGTATCCAGTCCCTGGTCCATTTTTTCCAGGGTCTGGGTGAGGTCGCAGGTGTGGATGACTTCCTCCAGGCGTTCTTGGGGGATTTCCTTCCCCAGTTCCCGTCCCATGAGCAGATTCTCCCGGATGGTCCCGGAAAAGAGGAAGGGTTCCTGGGGCATGAGGGCGATGTGGGAGCGGAGGACATGGGGATCCAAGTCCCGGACATCCATGCCGTCCACCCGGACCTCTCCTTCAATGGTATCGTAGAGCCGGGGGATGAGTTGGACCAGGCTGGTCTTGCCGCTGCCCGGGGGACCGGATATGCCGGCACTCTTCCCCGGTTCAATGGTGAGACTGATGCCGTCCAGGATGGATGTTTCCCCATGGGCGAATTCCACGTTCCGGAATTCCACATGGCCCTGGGGATCTTCCCAGGGTTTGCCCCCGTCCTGGGGCCGGGTGATGCCGGGCCGGGAATCCAGGAGTTTGGCGATGCGCTTTAAGGAGGCCATGCCCCGCTGGAAGAGGTTGGTCATCCAGCCGATGGCAATGATGGGCCAGGCCAGGATGCCCAGGTATTGGAGAAAGGCCACCAGCTCCCCGGGGCTGAGTTGCTTTTCCATGGCCAGGTATCCCCCGTAGAAGATGACAATCAGGGAACTGAGGTTGAAGAAAAATCCCAGCAGGGGCTTCATCAGTGCCGTGACCACGGCCCGTTTCAGGTTTTTTGAAAAATAGTCCCGGGAGCCCTGGGTCACCCGTTCCTCCACAAAGGGTTCGAAATTAAAGACCTTGATCACCCGGATGCCGAAAAAACTCTCCCGCACCATTTCCGTGAGCAGGGAAAAGGATTCCTGGGCGGTTTTGTGGAAGTCGTGCATCATTTTTCCCAGGTTCCGGGTGAGGTAGACCAGCAGGGGCATGGGGATCATGGCCAAAAGGGTGAGTTTGGGATGGGTGACCACCATGATGCCCAGGGTGGCCGATCCCAAAAGCAGGGTGTCCACCAGGACAATGAGGCCGAAGCCGAAGGCCA
>JAKSBM010000702.1 GCA_022361135.1 Desulfobacterales bacterium
ACCCAGAACCACAACGTTTTTACCCCGGGCAATGGGGGTGTCGTATTCCGGGAAGAGGTAACCCTTCATCAGGTTGGTCCGGGTGAGGTATTCGTTGGCGGAGTAAATGCCGATGAGGTTTTCCCCGGGCAGATTCATGAACCGGGGCAGGCCTGCGCCTACGCCGATGTATACGGCATCGTAACCTTCTTCGAAGAGTTCGTCGATGGTGACGTAGGCACCCACAACGGCGTTACATTCGATTTTGGCACCCATTTTTTCCAGGTTGGCCACTTCGGCGGCCACGATGTCCTTGGGCAGACGGAATTCGGGGATCCCGTATACCAGTACACCGCCGGCCTTGTGGAAGGCTTCGAAGATGGTGACGTCATGTCCCTTGAGGAGCAGGTCGCCGGCCACGGTGAGGCCCGAGGGGCCGGAGCCGATGACAGCCACTTTTTTGCCTGTCTTTTCACCCACTTCGATTTCTTCTTCAACGGGGTTTTCCCGGACATAGTCGGCGGCAAAACGTTCCAGATATCCGATGGCAACGGGTTCTCCCTTTTTGCCCAGGATACAGAGGCCTTCACATTGTTCTTCCTGGGGGCATACCCGGCCGCAGACGGCGGGGAGGGTGGTTTTTTCCCAGAGTTTTTTGGCGGCGCCGTTGAAGTTATTGTCGGCGATTTCTTTGATGAAGCCGGGGATGTCGATGGATACAGGACACCCTTGAACACACAGGGGTTTTTTGCACTGGAGACAGCGGGCCGCTTCCACCATGGCCATCTCCGGGGTCAGTCCCAGGGGCACTTCTTGGAAATTGCGACGTCTGACATTGGGGTCCTGCTCCGGCATTTTAGCGCGGGGCGTTTTTTCTTTTTTAGCCATTTATTCCTCCGTATAGAACGATCAGTCCGATTAGTTTCCTGAGTTACATTTGCACTGGTAGGCATCCATGCTGGATTTTTCTTCCCTGGGGTAGGAAGCCAGACGCTTGGCCAATCCGTCGAAATCCACCTGGTGACCGTCGAATTCGGGACCGTCCACACAGGCAAATTTGGTGGTTCCGCCGACGCTGACGCGGCAGCCGCCGCACATGCCGGTGCCGTCCACCATGATGGGGTTGAGGCTGACCAGGGTTTTTACGCCGTATTCCTTGGTGATGGCAGAGCAGAATTTCATCATGGGGATGGGGCCGATGGCCACAACCAGGTCGATGTCGCCCTGTTCCAGAACATCCTTGAGAACCTCGGTGACAAAGCCCTTGTGGCCCTTGGAACCGTCGTCGGTGCAGATGTGAAAGTTGTCGGACGCTGCGGTCATCTTGTCTTCCAGGATGAGCAGGTCATAGCTTCTGGAACCCACAATGGTGGTGACTTCGTTGCCGGCGTTTTTCAGGGCCCGGGTGATGGGGTGGAGAACGGCGATTCCGGTGCCGCCGCCAACGCAGACCACCTTACCCAGCTTTTCAATGTGGGTGGGGGCGCCCAAGGGGCCAATGAGTGCAAAATATTCGTCTCCGATCTGGAGATCCTTAAACCGTGCAGTGGACTTGCCTACCACCATATAAATAATGGTGATGGTACCCTTTTCCGGGTTGGTGTCCGCCATGGTCAAGGGGATGCGTTCGCCTTTTTCGTCGGCCTGGAGAATCACAAACTGTCCGGGCTTGGCTTTGCGGGAAATGCGTGGGGCTTCGATTTCGTTCATCACAATGGTCCCTTGGGCCATTTCCTCACGATTTACAATCTTTGCCATTTTTTCCTCCTGTGTAGAAATATATTGTAGTCAGCTGGCCGCTGCTATCATTTCCGGATATTATCTAACCAAAAGCGCATGTTAAACAGAAAACAGCTGTAAAATCAAGGAGAAAAGGGGATGGTAGGGCGCCTAAACATTGTTTTTTGAATCAATGGCTTGTTGCCCTAAAGGGGAGGATTGCTGGATGTGGAAGAATCACGCGGGTTTTGGACACCGGGGGGCGGCGCCCAAAACCCGCATGGATATTATAGTTCCATGGGTAAAATCACTTCTCCCTTTTCTTGTTTCATGGCAAGTAATGCAGTCTTTTGGTCGGCCAGGACCTGGAAGAGGGTTTCCGGGATGCTCTCTTCCTTGGCATAGGCTGACTCCTGGAGTTCAATGCGACCGATGATTTTGTCCAGGTAAAGTGCGAATTGCTTGTTGTATAACTCCATGGAGTAATCTTTATTAATGAGCTCGGTGAAGAGACGGGCCAGGTCTTCGTATTTTGGCAGGTGTCCAATGGGGGTGTCCAGGTGGTCCACTTCCCCGTGGGCATACCGTTCCAGCCATCCCAGCCAAACCTTAACATCCCGTTTTTCCCCCAGAAGTTTGGGGGAGTCGCCCCCCCGGGCCTGGTCGGTGAGAAAGTAATTGAGGCCGGCCATGACCGGTTGGTGTTCCGGTGCAATGTCGGGGTTGCCGAAGAATTTAAACTGGGCATCCATGTAATCCCCCAGGGAGCCGGGGATGAAGGGGGCATTGGCCCAGGGCGCGCGTTTGACGCCCGAGGCGCCCACCTCCGTGGCCGTGGCCGCGGAAACGATGCAGGCGCCGATGACCACGCCCTGGTTGGCATCCTTGGCCACCCAGACCGGGGGCATGGTGTCGGCGTCCCGGCCGCTGTAGGTGAATACCCGGGTGAGGACACCTTCGGGGTTTTCCGCCTCCGGGGAGTAATTTTTCAAGGATTCGGAGCGCAGGGTGCAGCGGGAGTTGGGGTGGGACAGGGGGACGGGATTGCCGTTGTCGTCCATTTGGCCCTGGACCCATTTCCCCTGGAAATTGCGTCCCTTTTCCGGCTGGGGTTCATTGTTGCCGATCCAGTGGGGGACGCGATTTTCATCAATGAGGACATTGGACCAGATCACTTCGTGGCCCGGTTTTCTGAGGACTTCCATGAGCAGGGGGTCGCCTTCCTGGTTCACATCCTCCACAATGCCGAAGATCCCGCATTCCGGATTCACGGAACGGATGGATCCGTCTTGGGCGATCCACATCTGGGCCAGGTCATCCCCCACAAAAACATTGCCGGCCATGGCCGTGGTGGTTTTGCCGCAGCCCGAAGGGGCGGCGCCGGCACACCAGGTGGTCCGGCCGCCGGGGCCGTGGATTCCCGTGATGAACATGTGCTCGGACAATTCCCGGCTGGGATTCTGGTAAACGGCCTTGTCCACGGCAAAGCGATGGTTTCCCTTTTTTAAAAGCAGGGTATTGCCGGCATAGGTGCATTTAAAACTGTAGGTGGTCTGGTATTTCCGATCCATGAAAACCCGGGCGTCGGGGAGGTCTTCGGTGCGGTTCAACCCTTCGGAATGGATATTGGTGAAAAAGTGTCCCCGGTTTTCCACCTCCGCATTAAAGTCGGCATAGGCATTTCGGTAGAGGAGCTCTGCACTGTGGCTGACATAGGCGGAACTGGTTATTTCCAGGGCCGGGTTGGAGACGGGGGCGCCCACGGGGCCCCGCATGTAAAAGCCCACGATCATGGTCTTGCCGGCCATGATATTGGTCATGTTCTTCTGGATATCCTTGAGGGCGGTTTCCCGGTCCATGCGATTGGCCAGGGAACTGACATGGTCCTGGGGATCGGCAATGTAAAAGGTGCGATCCACGATCCGGCCCTGTTCTCCGGCCAGGTCAAAGTGGATGGTATGGTTGTCCATGGCCAGGGATTCTTCTTCTTCCTTGTCCAGGGCCAGCTTTTTGATGAAGTCCCGGTCTTCCACGGAGCCGGTGTTGACGAAGATTGAGTCGGGATTGCAGATGCGAACACTGCCGGCGATCCGTTCTATTATGTTGGAATTCTTTATTTTTAAGAGGCGATCCAATTGGATTTGATCGGTTTTTTCTTTGAGAATCTCAAGGGTCTGATCGAAGGATTCCAGGCTTCCAAGCTGCTCCAAAATATCCATGTTGGTTTCCGTATTGTTCAAAATTCAGTACCTGTGCTATGACCTAATCAATTTAGGCCACTGCAAGATTTTTCTTTAACATGTGACCGGGAAAAATCAATATTAAAGATGAAAATATCTCTATGATTTTAAATGGATAAATATGAACGTTTTTGTTCGGTAATGCCGGAATTCTCAAATGGGATATGGAAAATAAGGAAGAAATAGGTATGGCATTTGAAATTTTTGCTGATTTGCACAATCACACTTTTGCGTCGGATGGCGATTTTTCACCGGTGGAGATGGTGGCTGCCGGCGAATCCGCCGGGATTCGATTTTTGGGGATCACCGACCACGATACCCTGGACGGATTGGTGCCGGCGTTGGCCCGGGCCTCGGAATCCACCGTCACCGTGGTCCCGGGTGTGGAGGTTTCCCTTTGCTTCAAGCGGCCCCATTTCACCGGTACCCTTCATCTGCTTTGTTATTTCAATGCCCATCGCCTGGGGGATGATGAATTTGTCCAAGAGTTTTCCGATCTTCTATCCCAAGGCCGTGGGCGGGCACTGGTCACGGCCCGCATGGAAAAGATCAACCATTGGTTTGGTCCCCGGGGAAAACAGCCCCTGATGGACCGGGATATGACCCCGGCGGATCTGGCTCCATACGGGGATCGCATCAGTCGTCGTCATTTTGCCCTGGCATTGGAGGAAAAATTGGGCATCGGGGATGGGGCCCGGCGAAATACCATCCTGGCCAACAAGAGCCCGGCCTATCTGCCCTCGGGAATTCCCCTGTCAAAGATGGCTGATTTCATTGGCCGGGGTGGAATCCTTCCCATCCTGGCCCATCCCGCCGCGGGTTCCTTTCCCGGGGAGGGGCATTATAAAGAGGTGCTGCCTCCCCTGGAGGTGGTGGAAGGGCTCTTGCCCGAACTTCTGGATGCCGGGGTCCGGGGGCTGGAAGTCCATTATCCCGGCCATACCCCGGAGTTGGAAAGCCGGTTGATGACCATTGCCCGGGAACGGAATCTTCTGGTCACCGGTGGATCCGACTGCCATGGGGATGCCCAGCGCCCGGCCGGGGTGGCCGGCATGTCCAGGGAAGAGTTTGAACGATTTGAGCAGGCATTGAATACCCTATAAACAATTGATTCAGTGGGGAGGCCGGATGAGCCAAGGTGTGGACAGCATTTTATTCAAGGATTTGGCGGCCATGGATCCCATGGCTGTGTGTGCCCGGACCGATTGTGATTACGATGGCGAATCCGGGCAATATCTTCTGGAGGTTTGGGGAGGGCGGCTGGGAATCCAGCCCCGGGAAAAATCCGTGGTGGTTCTGGAACCTTCGGCCCTGCCGTCCGGGGATTACCTCACGCTGCTGGCCCTCCACTATCTCATGAAATCCAGCTTCCGGGATCCCATGGAGAGGTGGATTTCCGAAAAGGATATCCCGGGTGGAGCTGCCTTTTTCAGGGGCCCCCATGCCATTCCCACCCAGCGAATCACCGATGCCCATGGGGATGATCTGGATGGCTTCCGGGCCCGGTGCGGCCAATTGGGCGGCACCCCCCTGGACATGGCCGACGCCGCCTTTGCCTTTGAGGTCCTGCCCCGGATTCCCGTGGCCGCCCTCTATTGGGTCGGGGACGAAGACTTCCCCTGCCAGGCCCGTCTCTTGTTTGACAAGGGCATTGGCCACCACCTGCCCCTGGATATTATCTTTGCCCTGGCCGTTCTGGTCTGCCGCACCCTGGGGCGGGCTGAATAGAGGTTCCTTTTCGGAGGGGCGGGAATTCCATGGAAGGGCTCAGCCCCATGGATGCGAATTGCGAATCCATGGGGCTGGGTATTGTGCCGTCTTGGTTTTGGGGGAGACCTTCACCATATCCCATTGGACGGATCGGTTTTCATTTTTTCAAATGGGCCGTGGCTGTTTGCTCCCCCGATTGTTTCGATCATAGGAAATTTGCCATGAGATCCCCGGCCACGCTGTCCAGATCTTCGATTTTGAAACAATACTGCATGTCCAGGAAGTTCCGGCGCAGGGCCGTCACCGGTTCCTTGATGGATTTTCCATGGCGGATGAGGTCGGCCATGAGGCCGGCCAATTCCCTGAAATCCTCAACCCCCATGCCGAAGCGGGTCATTTCAGAAACCCCCATGCGCAAGGCACCCGAGGCGGTGAATCCTTCTTCCACCGGGGTGGCCTGGTAGTTGACAATGATATTGTTTTCTTCCAATTCCCTGGCAATGACCGCCCCTTTGCCGTAGCCCACATTGAGGACCACCTGGTGGGTTTCGGTGAAGGAGATGTCCGGATCCCCGGCCACGTCCAGCCCCGCTTCCTTCAGGGCTCCGGCAAAGGCCTTGGCATTTTCGATCACCGCAGCCTGATAGCTTTCCTTGAATTCATTCATCTCATATCCGGCCATGAGAAGGCCGGTCATGGTTCCCAGGTGGTGGTTGGACACACTGCCGGGGAAGGTTCGGCGTTGGATGGCTTCCCAGAGTTCATACCCGGGTTGTGCCGGATCAAAGTTGCCGGCGATCACCCCCCGCTGGGTGCCGAAGAAGGTTTTGTGGGTGGAGCCGGTGATGAGGTGGGCGCCTTCCTTGAGGGGCTCCTGGAAATGACTTCCGTATAGGCCCAGGACATGGGCCATGTCGTACATGAGGATGCCGTTTGGCGCATGTTCGTCCATGAAGGCGCGGATCTGGGCCACGGGTTCCCTGTGGAGGATCATGCTTTTGCCCAGGATGACCAGTTCGGGCCGGTGCTCGGCAATGAGGGCTTCGGTGGCGGCCACATCCATCTGGTAGGGATTGGATTTGCGCATGGGGAAATTGACCACGGCGGCCCGCTCGGTTTTGGGATCCCGGGCCACAAAATCCCGCAGGGCGCCCATGGGCTGGGCCGACAGGTGCCCCCCTTTGATGATGTGGTTATTCATGATTTTTTTCATGCGCCGTTGTTCCGATTTCCGGTCGGCCCGGTTAAGGTAGTCCACCAGGGCCGAAAATACCGCAGTATTGGCCATTTGTCCTGAAATCACCCGGGATTCCACGGACTGACATTGGAAAAAATCCTTGAAGGCGGTGTTGAGTTCGGCTTCGATTTCATCGATGAAGGCCGTGCCCTGGTAATAGAAGACATCTTCCCCGGAAAAGGCTTTGATTTCCTTGTGTTCCGCATACCGGTTCACGGGGTCTGAGATGGAGAGGAGCCGGGCCAGGGGGGACTGGCTCATCTCCGAGGGGATGAGGTTGATGCAGTGTTGCTGCCGCCAGCGGTGGTTGCCCACGGCATCCTGGACCAGTTTCCGGGCCCGGCTGCCAAAATCTGCGGCCGGGGACTGGGATCGGTTGGTGCGGAGCTGATCATGGGGGA
This sequence comes from Desulfobacterales bacterium, assembly GCA_022361135.1. Next base: position 7,287 of record JAKSBM010000702.1, read on the forward strand.
TGGCCCTGACGTGGGGCGGGGCCTCCGAACTCATGTGGTAGGGGACCACCACGGCGCTGCATCGTTTTTTACGGATTTCGATTTCCAATTCATCTCCGTCCTGGATTCGGCTGTCCACCAGTGCCAGGCAAAGGGCCCGGCGCTTGGGAGCTTCCAGGAATTTTCCATCCAGGCCCGAGCCGTCTCCTTCCTGGTAGGGGACCATGGTACCCGAGGTGATGTGCCCCACCATGGTTTCCCCCTGGAAGACCCGGTAACCGTCCCGGGCAATGCCTTTGCCCGTCACGGCCAGGGCCATGACCATGCGGGGCAGGGCCTGGGTATGGGAAAAATCCCGGTCCGTGATCCGTCCCAGGGCGGTAAATTGTTCGGCCAGGGCTTCCCGGCCGATGAAGTCCTTTTTCAGGGGGGAGAAGCTCACGGCGAATTTGGAAAGCTTGGAGGCAAAGATGGGAATTTCCCTGCCTTCGGCATCCATGCCCAATTCATGGCCGTAGAGGGGGAGGCCGGCTTCCAGGCGCAGGGTGTCCCGGGCCCCCAGGCCGATGGGGGTGGCGCCCTTTTCCATGAGACGGTCCCAGAGGTCCGTGGCATGGGCGTTGTCCACAAAGAGTTCAAAGCCCAGGGGTTCCCCGGTGTATCCGGTGCGGGCCAGCTCCACCCGAACATTTCCCATCTCCACCCGGGACAATTGGTTCCGGGCGGGTTCGGGCAATGTTCCTCCGGTGATGAGGGAGGCAATGATGTTTCTGGATTCCGGTCCCTGGAGGGAGATCATGGCTTTGTTAAAGGTCTGGTCATCCAATTGTATGTCCTGGAACCGGTCCATTTCCGCCTGGAGATGGATCAGATCCTTTTCCCGGTTGGAGGCATTGACCACCAGGAGATAGACATCCTTTTCAAACCGGTAGAGGTAGGCATCATCCAGGGCTCCCCCCTGGGGATTTTGAATCAGGGTGTATTGGGCCTCGCCCACATCCAGGGCGGCGGCATTGTTGGTGAGGACATGTTGGAGAAAGGCCAGGGTGTCCCGGCCTGAAAAGTAGAGCCGCCCCATGTGGGAGACATCAAAGATACCTGCTCCCCTGCGGCAGGCCATGTGTTCGGCCATGATGCCGTCGGGGTATTGGATGGGCATTTCCCAGCCGCCAAAGTCCACGAGTTTGGCGTCCAGGGATTCATGTTTGGGAAAAAAGACGGTGCGGTGCAAAGAACTCATAATTTCTACCCTTTTTCTACAGGATTATCAGGCACCGTATTTTGGGCATTTCTGGAATGTCTCGGGGCGACGTGCAACGGTGCCCGCATGTGAAAACAATACTAGGGTGATGCAGTGCTAATGGTCAAAAACCGTAGTCCAAAGCCCGGGATCTGTCAATTGAATTTGCCTGTGATTCCCGGGCCGGATGGGAGCTGTTCCATGGCCCTCAGGGGTCCCCTCCCACTCCCCTTTTCCTTAAATGGGTGAAAGGATGGCGATTTTGTTGGACATGAGGAGCAGGGCCAGGGCCACCAGAAGGGCGCCGGAAATTTTATGGACCAGGCCGATGTATTTCCGGGTTCGGGCCATGATGGCCATCATGGAGTTGATGAAGATGGAGATCAGGATAAAGGGGATGGCCAATCCGGCGGAATAAATGGCCAGAAGCCAGACGCCCTGGAGCACGGTGTCCTGGTTGCCCGCAACAATGAGGATGCTTCCCAGCATGGGGCCGATGCAGGGGGTCCATCCGGCGGCAAAGGCCATGCCGATGACAAAGGTGCCGAAGAGGTGGATGGGCTTTTTCTGCATGTGAATCCGTTTTTCAAACTGGAAGGCTTTGATCTTGAGAACCCCCAGGAGGTGGAGGCCGAATACCAGGACAATGGCCCCGCCCACGTAACGGATCCAATGGGCGTATTGCACGGCCAGTCCTCCCAGGAAGGAGGCCGAGGCACCCAATAGGATGAATACAAATGAAAATCCGCCCACATAGGCCAGGGTGGCCAGGATCACCTTTTTACGGATTTCCGCCTTGTCCGTGGTCAGCTCATCCAGGGAAAGGCCGGTGATGAATGAAAAATAGGCCGGGATCAGGGGCAGAACACAGGGGGATAAAAAGGACAGCAGTCCGGCGGCAAAGGCGGCCGGAAAGGTGACGGTTTCCGTGAACATGGAATCACTCCTTGGATTTTGATGTCATGGTGAAATTCAAACCTAATTCATTTTTTCCTGGCTTTCAAGGGGCGGCGGGGTAGCTTACCAGAATGTAATCCACGGGCTGATTTAATTCACGGGATCTGGACAGGGCTTCTTCCTCCTGGGGGGCGCAGTGGCCGCCTTTGTGGCGAGCCTTGGGTTTGAACTCTTCTTTGTTCATGGGGTTTTCCACCGGGGGGGGAAAGGGGGCTGGAGCAGCTATGTTCCAGGGGCCGGGGACGGACCGTGAAGGCCCATGTTTTGGTCATTGACACCCCCCATCCCTTTCGTGGTAGGGTCTGGCCAGTTTGAGGGGATTCTGTTGAACCGGGGCCAAGCTGCCAAAGGGGGGATATGAGAATTGAATTGTCCAAATGGGAAAGCATCAACACCGCAGACCTGACACCGGAGGAGCGGCACATCCTTCAAAAACTGGTCCTCTGGGAGTCTTCGGTTGCATCCATGGAAGCGTTTCAAACCCAGGTGACCCGGGCCCTGGCCGTGGGCTGGAACGGTTCCGGTCCGGTGGGGCGCAGCCGGAATCTGGATCGGATCATCCTGGCCCTTGAGGAGAAAATCCAGCACCGTCTGGCCGGGGAGGGCTGAAGGGAAGATCTGGGCCGGATATGTCGCGAAGTGGATTCCCCTCAATTCCCGGTGTGCCAACAGCACAATGGCAAATGGCCTGAAATTCCCGGGTTAGAATCGTACCCGGCACTGGAACCAGAACAATGCGTTCCGGTTATCCGATGAATATTCCCCATTGTATCCCAGATCCATGGAGACCCTTCCATGGGATATTTCCAGCCCCGCTTCAACGGTCCATGTGGTTTGATCGGGGGTCCGGGTGATTCGGCGGTTGACGCTTCCCGCGGTCATGGTATTGGAATAGCTGCCGTCGCTCAAGGTGTGAAGGATTCCCGTTCCTGCAAATCCCTTGAATTCCCATTCCGGTTTGATTTCCATTTCAGCCAAATATTTAATTCCCAGTTTTCCAAAGGCTTCGATTTCCTCCAATTTTCCATAATGGACATCCGGTCCGGACAGGTTGGCTGTGGTAAATGCCTCCCGGTGGAACCAGACCCCGCTGAGTCCCAGGTGGGGCAAAAGCATTTGGTCATTCAGCCTGGCAAGGTAGGTGAGTTGGGTGTCCAGCCGGGCGGACCACGCGTCATGGATGGCCGATTCCCGGTTATTCACATCCATGTCCCTGTAATCGGTTTCCGTGTAGTAGAGGGAGCCGATGCCGCTGAATATCCAATCTTCGTGGAAGCGATGGAAGAGGTGGCCGCCCAGGGAATGGGAGACCATTTCTTCCCATCGGTGTTCAATGCCTTCCCCCATGTAATCCACCTCCAGGCGGCTGGTCTTTGAATGGATACCCAGGAAGAGATCCTTGGACAGGCTGCGGGTGCCCCCCATGATCAAGCCCATGTCTTCGGCCCGGTATCCGGCGGTTGAGTCGTTGGCGGCGCGGAGGTAATGGGGGGTGGCAAAAAAGGAGTATCCTCCTGGAAGTACGGTTCTTCGGGCCGCATCCCCACGTTTTTCCAGGGACTTGAGTACGGCGTCCGGGGGAGAAAGGTGCGGGATCAGAATGGATGACAGGGGAATCAATTCATGCATGAGGTTGGACATGACCTGATTTTCCACCATCCTGTGGCTCTGGATGTTGAAGGTGTTCTGTATTTGGGGGGTGATGGTCGGGGTGGAGTCCTGGGGGGCATAGGTGAGTTTGACCTTTTGGAGGGCGGCCCCTCCGCCATCGATCAGTTGGGCCTGGTAATCGGCGGGGATGCCGTCCACTTGGGTAAATTGATCGCTGATGGCTGCACCGTCCTCCAGGGTGGGGATGTCGTATTCCCCTTGGCCGGAAAAATTGGGGGCCATGTGTAGGAAAAGAACCGCATTGTTGAATGTGAGATTGGCTCCCCCATTGGTGGCAATGACGTGGGTATAATCGGCCAGGAGTTGGGATGGGTTCACCAATTCCATGCCGT
>JAKSBM010000986.1 GCA_022361135.1 Desulfobacterales bacterium
ACGCCTGACAGATCAGGTAAAACTGTCCAAATATGGCCTTTGAATGTTCAGTTCATCATCAACGCCTGTGCATCCTCCCCCGGGTATCAGCCGCGGATATGGGTATATCCATACCCCCCCAGAGGAGTGCTGTCATTGGACTTGGCCGCAATCCGATCCGCCAATTCTTTTTTCCAATGCTCCATGTAATTCACACAATTGCCCAGGATCTGCTCAAAACGGATGGCGTCCATGTTTTCCAGGGAAATGGAATGGCCAAAAATCAATTGGCGGCTTTCCGGCTCCAGGGCCAGGGATCCGCCTCCGGTTTCAAGGCCGAACAAATTGGCCGCCAGGAAATCCGGAGCCAGTTTCCCCAAAAGATTCTCCGGGATCTCCCCCAATTCCCCAAAGAAGTAAACCCCGTGGGTATCAAATATGTATTGAAGATTGCAGACCATCCCGTCGATCTCCACGGCACAAAATCCAGAATCATCCACGGTTAAATCATCTATTCCCGCAGCACTACCCACCCCGGCCATGAATGTTTTAAAGGTTTCAATTCCCATCTTATTTTCCTTTGCTCCTTGTTCTTTTATTAAATACCGGCCACAAACCGCTGCCCGACCCAGGGTCAAAACTGCAAAAAAGAGGCCACAAAACTAGACAAATAAACATAAGCCATCACGCCATTGACTGCCAATAAATCTGGCACCATCCCCCAACCCCATTGGCAGCCCAAGGGCCATGGATGGAGACATATAAGGGCATCCAAGCCACATTAAACAAGGCATCCCCCCCTAAATCAGCTCGGCATCGGGGAATAATGACAATCTCCTACAATTCTCATTCTATTTACTGTATAGGAATAAAAATTGCGAGCCCAAGATAGGAATAGAACTCCCCCCCAGGGGATAACCCACACCCCAAGAGGAAAAACCATGACCCAACAGCTCCCCTTATTATTGAAACAACTCGGTCAAGTCCTGGACATCCAGGACCTCACCGCCACGGACGGATATTGCTGCCTTTTCTTCGACGACATTGTGATCAACATGGAAGAAAGGGACAATGCCCTCTTCCTTTATACCCATCTGGGCCCCATTCCATCCAACGACAGGAAGGCCCTCTATGCCAAACTCCTGGAAGCCAACGCCCTGTTCAAGGCCACCCAGGGCGCCACCTTGGGCATTGACGAGGCATCCAACATGATCCTGCTGTCCCACCAGACCCCCATATCCAACCTGGACTATCCGGCCTTTGAAAAAACCGTGGAGAATTTCATCAATGTTGCCGAAGCCTGGATTGAAAGAATCAAGGACCATGGGGTCCGGGCCGATGCAACCCAACCGGTCACCGATGCCATGCTCCGGGTATAACCCAACCATCCACCTCCAAGGAGAGAGTAATGACCCTTCAAGTTGATGCATTTAAACAGGCCTCCCAGGTGGGGGGAAACATGCAATTATCCCGGGACAGCAACAGCCTGAAAACCACCGGAAAAACCATATTCGGCAAAATCGCAACCTGGTTCCGGACCCATCTGGCCGGGGCCAGTGAAAAACGAAAAAACCGGGCGGTCATGGAATCCTTTGTCCAAGCACTGAGGAATTCTCCGGATTACGGAGCCCGCTATGCCGACCTGGCCAACAGGGAATTGGCCCGGCAACTTGGCGCAGGCACCCCCCTTTCGGCCCGCAATGTGTCAAACCTATTTTCCCAGTTTGACGAAATCAAACACAACGAGGCCAACGAGGCGGAGCTGCAACGGCTCCTGTATACCCCATCCCCCGATGAAATGCCCTTTAAAACGGGCCCACTGCCCAGCCCCCTTGAGCAAATTTTCAGCCAAGCAGCCAAATCTGCCAATAGTGAACTCCGGGGAGGGGATATCGATATCAATGCCCTTTTTACCGACATCCGGGACAAAGCATTGACCCAAAATAAAGGGGCAGACCGCCCCCTGAACTTCAGGGACATCTACACCATCGCCTTTAACCAATCCAAGGCATTGGTAGAAATCAAGGAAGCATTGTTCGCCGGAATTGATCAATTGGAGGGAATCGCCGAAGACCCAAGGGATATGGAAACGGCCAAAACCCAGCTCAAGGAAATGGTAAAGAAGAACAACAACATCAAAGACATGGATTACATCCAGCAACTTGTCCAGACAAAGGCCGCCTGCACCGCCCTGTTCCAAGCCATTGAAGGAGAAGAAAACCCGGCCGACTGGCTCCGGGCCATGGACACATTCATGGGGGCATACGACGAGGCCTTCGGCGCAGCGTTTGCCAATAAACCGGAGGATAAACTCATCGGGGCCGAGGACCACATCAAATTCCAAATCCATGTCGTTGAATATGCCCTCCATTCGGGGAACAACGGCATCGCGTCCATGGAAACGCTGTACGAAAAATTAACATCCGATGACTTTAACAGCCTCCGGGCCGCCTTGGGCAGCACCGCCCTCACCCCGGAATTATTCCACCCAGACGACCAGGCCCAGAGGAAAATTTCCAATGGATTGAAACGGCCCCTGGAGCTTTCCTGTGAGCTGGCGGTCTCCCTGGGCGGCGACCTGGGACATTCGAAAGATGAAATCCAGGAAGCAATGGCAGGGTCCGGAGGCTTTGTCCCCTTTGGGGAGTTGCCCCCCCACATCCGCCACCTGGCCCTTGACCATGGGGCGATTTTCTCCGAGCCCACCCTGGACGATATCCAACACGCCCTGGAAAAGGAAGTGGAACAGGCACAGGGTCAAGAAACCACATTGCTTCGGGGCAACAGCACTGCCAATTCCCTTTTAACCCAATTTGTAAAAAACAATGGCGAAAAATTCATAGCCTCGGGAATGCAAACCCTCCGTGAAGTGCTGAAGCAAAACCTCGACACCAAAGCCACCAGCCGGGAATTCATGACCCGTTTTCTGGGCGGCACCAAGGCCGAACAGGCCCGGAAAAAGGCACGGGACCTCCCCGAGCCCATCCACCAATTGGTCAGGACACTCCGGGAAAACATTCCCAACGAAAAAAGTGCGCGAAACGCCATCAGCTCCACCCTGTTGCTCAGGACCCTGATCCCCAAATTGATAACCATACCCGCCGAGGCCCTGGAAAAAGGTCAAACCGTGCCCCCCGAGACCCTGGAAAAGTGCAAAGCCGTGGGGAACACCCTGCTGGCATATGCCAATGAAAAACCTGAAAAAATTCCCCTGGGAACAGAATTTACAGACGCCTTCGAAGCCTTCTGGAAGACCATGGGTACCAATTAAGATTAAAGGGTTCCCCATACGCCCACCCTCCCGTTGGCACATCCCGTTTAAGGAGGGTGGGCTCCCATCATGACCCCATGAAAGCGCCCGCCCAAAATCCGTTCTCCCCGTCAAAGGGTTTCCATGG
>JAKSBM010000829.1 GCA_022361135.1 Desulfobacterales bacterium
CAGGATCCGGAAAAATTCTTCAATGTGGGCGACGACGGCATGCCCCATACCCCGGGGCCCTCCAAGGACGCCGTGGAATTTCTGGCCCAGGAAAGAAATGTCCTGGGATTTTGCACGGAAACCGTGGGCACCGACGCCGGCATCGCCGCCACCTTTGAGCCCCCCTTCCCCTGCCACAACATCATGCACGGCAATGGGAAATTCGGTCTGACCCAGCTCAGCAACCTGGACCAACTCCCCCCCCGGGGTGCCATCCTCATTGCCTCCCCCCTGAAAATCACCGATGGCTCGGGCAGCCCGGTCCGCCCCTTGGCCATTGTGCCCAAATAACCCAATGGGGCAGTCCGGCCGGTCTGCCCCGAAACCGATCATTACGGCGGGCGTAACAGCCCGCCCCATAGCCTGACTTGGCCTGCCTTCACCTTCCCCGCCCCGGGCGTGGAACACCCGCACCTGCCCTGCCCCTACATGGTCGTGATTGTCCTTAACCCTTAACCCATAAGGAGACAAAAGATGACCAGCAGAATCCTACCCCAATTTGAACTCTTTGCACCCCAGAGTATTGCCCAGGCCCTGGAATGCCTGGGCCGATACAGGGATAAGGCCGCTGTCATGGCCGGGGGAACCGATCTATTGGTGCGGATGAAAGCCGGCCTCTCCCCCAAGGTGGTGGTGAGCCTCTCCCAAATCCCCGACCTTGATCAAATCCAATTCGACCCGGCCCGGGGACTGACCCTGGGGGCCATGGTAACGGTGAAGCAACTCCTGGAGTTCCCCAACATGGCCGAACTTTACCCGGCCCTATATGCATCGGCCCTGGAAAACGGCACCCCCCAGACCAAAACCCAGGCCACCATCCTGGGCAATATCCTCAATGCCTCCCCGGCGGCCGATTGTGCATGTGCCGCACTGGCCCTGGGCGGCCACCTCACCCTCAGGGGTCCCAAAGGGGAACGCCGGGTGGACCTGGACGATTTCTGGCAGGGATATAAACAGACGGATCGGGAAGCCGACGAACTGGCCCTGGCCCTGGTCATTCCCCCACCGGGGAAAAGTGCATCCGCCTTTAAGGGACTCACCCGGACCCGCAAGGATCTGGCCAAAATCAATGCCGCCTGCGCCCTAGCACTGGACGGGGGGATCTGCGCCAAGGTGCGCATCGCCATGGGCGCGGTGGCCCCCACCACCCTTCGCCTCACCGCCTGTGAAGACGCGCTCCAGGGACAACCCATCACCCCGGATCTCATTGACCGGGCTGCCGCCCTGGCGGGGGAAACCATCCAACCCATTGACGATGTAAGATCCACGGCCGAATATCGACGAGCCACGGCCTCGGTCCTGGTGGCCCAGGTTCTGACCCGGGCCCTGGCCCGACTTGAATCTTCAGACAACCAGGGGGGGAAAAGATGAAAAAATCCGAAATCACCCTATTTGTGAATAAAGAAGCCCATGCCCTCACCGTGGCGCCCAACCAAACCCTGCTCCAGGTATTGAGGGAAGAATTGGACCTCACCGGAACCAAGTACGGTTGCGGCACCGGGGAATGCGGTTCCTGCACCGTGTTGCTGGACGGGGAACCCATCCTGGCCTGTCTCACCCTGGCCATGCTCATGGATGGTCGCCGGATCACCACCATCGAAGGATTGGAAGAGGATGGACAACTCCATCCGGTCCAGGAGGCCTTTGTGGAAAAGAGTGCCATCCAGTGCGGCTTTTGCACACCGGGCATGGTGCTGAAGTCCAAGGCCCTGCTGGATAAAAATCCAAGCCCCCGACCCGAAGAGATACAGGCACAGCTGGAAGGCAATATCTGTCGATGCACCGGCTATGTCAAAATCATTGAAGCGGTGGAGCATTGTGCCGCCCAAACGGCCAAAAAATAAGGAGGGTTCCCATGGCGTCCATTGTTGGCAAACGAATTCCAAAAATCGATGCAAAGGCAAAGGTAACGGGGCGTGCCATGTACGCGGCCGACCTGAAATTTCCGGGAATGCTCCACGGTAAGATCCTCCGTTGCATGGACCATGCCCATGCCCGGGTGACCCGGCTGGATATCTCCAAGGCTCTTGAACTGGATGGGGTGGTGAAAATCCTCAAACCCGAGGACGTCACCCAGAACAAATATTCCAACTGGGTCATCGACCTCATGTACCCCAAGGGCTTTGCGGAAATGGTGGGGGACATCGACGACCAGACTGTCTTCACCTACCATGTCCGCCACCAGGGGGATGCCATCTGCGGGATCATTGCCCGGACCGAGGAAATTGCCGAGGCCGCAGCCCGGCTCATTGAGGTTGAATACGAAGAATTACCCGTCTACCACACCGCCACCCAGGCCAGGGCCCAAGGGGCCATGGCCATTGAGGAGAGCAAGCCCGACAACCTGGCCTTCCAGCTCCCGGAGCAGGTCTTCCCGGGGAACACCTACGGCTGGGGGGATGCCGACGCCCTCATGGCCGAGGCCGACCTGGTGGTGGAGGACACCTTTTACGTGCCCAAGGTCAAGCAATGCCAGATGGAAAACCACACCTATGTGGCCCTCTTCGACGACGAGGGGCGGATGAACTGCTGGTCCTCCACCCAGATGCCCAAACCCGTGCAGAAGAAAATCGCCGATCTCTTTGACCTGCCCATGAACAAGGTGAAGGTCACCCAGACGGCCATTGGCGGCGCCTTTGGCGTGAAGCTGGGCATGATTCTGGAGCCGGAGACCTGTGCGTTGGCCCGTGCCGTTCCCGGCCATCACGTCAAGGTTTCGGCCCTGCGGGAAGAGGACTGGCTGGTCTCGGAAAGTCGCCATCCCGGGGAGTATTGGATCAAGATCGGCCTGAAAAAGGACGGAACCCCCGTGGCCTGCTCGGCCAATTTCCTCACCAATGGGGGGGCCTATTACAGCCACGCGTCCGGCGCTCCGGCCGTGGCCGGGACCTGGATCATCGGCATGTACAAATTCCGGGCCTGCAATTTCAAATGCCAGCGCTATTACACCAACCAGATGAATTGCGGTGCCTATAGAGGTTACGGCAATCCCCAGTCCAATTTTGTCCTGGAACAGATCATCGACCGGGGCTTGAAGCAGCTCAACCTGGATCCGATGGCATGGCGGAAGAAATGGCACAAGACCACCGGGGACGAAGGCTGGATGCTGGGGGTCCCCTATGCCTCCTGCGCCCTGGACGCCTGTTTGGACCAGGGGGCCGAGGCCTTTGACTGGGCCGGGAAAAAGGCAAAATACCAGAACCAGACCGGAACCCAACGCCGGGGCATCGGCGTGGCCGTGATGAACCACACTTCCGACGCCTTCCCCTTCCTCCACGAGCACACCACCTGCACGGTGAAACTCAACGAGG
>JAKSBM010000070.1 GCA_022361135.1 Desulfobacterales bacterium
ATCATGGCCATGGCCCGGTGGAGCTGATCCTGGCAGTCACACCGCTGGGAGGAAAAGATGTCCCCGGTCATGCATTCGGAATGGACCCGGACCAGAACCGGTTTTTCCGGATCGATTTCGCCCTTGACCAGGGCCACGTGGGTCTGGTTGTCCATGTCGTTTTCATAGGCAATGATGCGGAATTCGCCGCCGACCCTGGTGGGGATAACGGTTTCAGCTGCCCGTCTGACAAAATTTTCAGTTTTCAACCGGTATTTCACCAGGTCGGCCACGGTGCAGATGCCGATGCCGTGCTCCTTGGCAAATTTTTCCAGGGAGGGCATGCGGGCCATGGTACCGTCGTCGTCCATGATTTCGCAGATCACGCCGGCGGGTTTCAATCCGGCCAGACGGGCCAGATCCACCGAACCTTCGGTCTGTCCCACACGGACCATAACCCCACCGTCACGGGCGCGAAGGGGGAAAATATGGCCGGGCCGTGCAATGTCGGCCGGGGTGGTGTCATCGGCCACGGCAGTCTGGATGGTTGTGGCACGGTCGGCGGCGGAAATACCTGTGGTGACGCCTTTTTTTGCTTCAATGGACACGGTGAAGCCGGTTCCGAACTGGGAGGTGTTGTCCTCCACCATCATGGGCAGGTCCAACCGATCTGCAATACTGGAATCCAGGGAAAGGCAGATCAGCCCCCGTCCGTATTTGGCCATGAAGTTTATGGCTTCCGGCGTTACCGCCTCGGCCGCCATGGTCAGATCACCCTCATTCTCCCGATCTTCGTCATCCACCAGGATAACCATCTTACCATTTTTAATATCTTCAATTGCCTGTTCAATCGTTAAGTGCGGCATTGTACATGTCCTTTGATAAATCTGATTATAAAAAGCCGTTCTTCGCAAGAAGTGCCATGTCCACACCGGAGCCCTTGGCAGCAGGGTCAGAAGCAGCACGTCCTGTTAAAATCTTCCTTACGTATTTCCCCAGCATATCGGTTTCGATATTGACCTTGTCACCCACATTCTTCAACCCGATGGTGGTGATGTCTGCGGTGTGGGGAATGATGCTCACGTCAAAATCAGTGTCCGAGCAGCGATTGATGGTCAGGGAAATGCCCTCAATGGCCACAGACCCCTTTTCAATCATGTCGGCGGCCAGTTCCGACGCCACTTGAATCGTGATGATGATGGCATTGCTCTTGCGCTGGATGGCGGCGATGGTTCCGGTGCCGTCGATGTGACCGGAGACCAGGTGACCGTCCACCCGGGCCGAAAGTTTCATGGCCCGCTCAACATTGACCCGGGATCCCGGGCCGGCCGTGTTGAATGTGGTTCTGGACACCGTCTCCGGTGCCATATCCACGGCAAACTCATGTTTGCCCAGCCGTACCGCCGTCAAACAGGCGCCGTTCACGGCAATGGAGTCCCCAATGCGGGTCTCTGTCAAATCCAGGTCACACCCGATGAGAAGGCGTTTGCCCTCCCCTGCGCTTTCAATGCGCTTGATGGTGCCGAAGCTTTCAATAATGCCTGTGAACACTTGTTCTCCCTCTGCGAGCATTCCAAAAATCACGGTTTCAAATATCCCCTAACCAGGATGTCCCCATCCAGGGTATCCAGGGAAATCCGGTCCAGGTGGAAGGCGTCTGCTATTTTTTCAGGTCCCTTTCCATTGTAGACCGGGGTGCCGTCGCTACCGCCCAGGAATTTGGGTGCCAGAAAATAAAGCACCTTATTTACAATCCCTGCACGGAGTGCCGATGATGCCACCTTTCCGCCCCCTTCGATGAGGAGACTTGTGACGGACATCTTTCCTAACTTAATCACAACCTGCTCCAAATCAAGAGTCCCATTTTTCAAGGGAACTTCCATGATTTGAATTCCTTTTTCTTCAAGGAACTTACGCTTTTCAAAAGATGCATGGGGCCCAACGACCATGAGGGTGGGGGCGTCGGATTTCTGGGTCAGCACCTTGGCTTCGGGGTTGATGCTTAATTGGGAGTCCAGGATCACCCGCATGGGATCCTTTCCCGGGCCGTCTTCCAAACGGGCCGTCAGGGAAGGATCATCGGCATGGAGGGTGCCCGAACCAATGAGAATGGCGTCCACCTCGTGGCGCACCCGATGGCCGTAGGCCCGGGATTTGGGATTGGTGATCCATTTAGAATCACCGGTGGAGGTGGCAATCCGACCGTCCAGGGTGGCGGCGGACTTGAGGATGACAAAGGGACGCTTTTCATTGCGGGTATACCAGATGAAGTCCTCAATGAGGACTTCGGCATCCGCTTCAAGGAGGCCGGACTCCACCTCAAGGCCCTTGTCCTTAAGGAATTGGATACCACCGCCGCTCACAAAGGGGTTGGGGTCCTTACAGGCCACCACCACCCGGGTTATGCCGGCGTTTAAAATTTTATGGGTACAGGGGGGGGTTTTACCGAAATGGTTGCAGGGTTCCAGGGTGACGTAGATGGTGGCACCCTGGGTATTGCCCTTGGCATCGTCGATGGCTTCCACTTCGGCATGGGGCATGCCGCAGGCGTGGTGCCATCCCCGGCCGACGATTTCGCCGTCCTTAACCACGACGGCACCCACACAGGGGTTGGGGGAGGTGAATCCCTTTCCCCTGCGCGCCAGGGAAAGGGCCAGTTTCATATAATCAAGATCGGTCATTGTCGGAAAGGCCTTCAAGTTGGGTAGATCGGCATTCGTCGGACTGGAGGGCCTTGAGTTCCTCAATGAAATCATCCACATTGGTGAATTCCCGGTAAACCGAAGCAAACCGGACATAGGCCACATCATCCAGCGTTTTCAAGGCTGCCATGATGCGTTCGCCCACCTGGGTGGAAGCAATTTCACGCTCGGAAAGTTCCCTGAGTTCCCGCTCGATCCCGTCCATCAGCTCTTCAATGCGATCCATGCTGATGGCTCTTTTTTCACAGGCCTTGGTGATTCCCCTGAGCACTTTTTCCCGGTCGTATTCCTCCCGGCGCCCATCCTTTTTCACAATCATTACAGGGACCTGCTCAACGCGTTCGTAGGTGGTGAAGCGTTGGGAACACGCCTGGCATTCCCGCCGGCGACGAACCTCCAGGTCGATCTCGCCCGGCAGCGCCGCCGACACGGTGTTTCAGACGCTGACCCTGCTCGGGCTCGTCGGCTGGATCGGCTTCCCGGCGCTGCTGCTGCACAAGGTGCTGAACGACGTTGACCAAGTAG
>JAKSBM010000083.1 GCA_022361135.1 Desulfobacterales bacterium
CAGCGAAGAGGGGATTCGCCGACTGGACCTGTTCATGATGGATCTGGGATTTCTCACCAAGTACAAGATCACCCTGAAAATTCCCAAAACCCCGGTTGAGGGTATTCCCCACCGGGATCTTTATCTGATCCGGGCCTATGAACTGCCCGAGGGATGGGAGAATTATTCCCCGGAAGAGGTGGGAGAACGGCTGTCGGCCATCCGCCTGCAGATCCGTGAAATGGGTGAAGAAAAGCGGGACATGATCGTTTTTTCCTTCTGGCCGGACACCATCATGATCAAGGAGATCGGAGATCCCATGGCCCTGGGGAAATACCTGGGGTTGGACCGGAAGGAACTCCATGCCCGGATCATCATGGCCCAGGGGCGGCAGAACACCAATTATGCCATTGATCTCTATGCCTGCCACCCCTTTTTCATCCGGGGCTATACCACCATGACCAATGGGGAAAATACAGCCTTCACCCCCATCCGGGATTTTTTGTCCTCCCGGGATATTCCGGGGTACACCGGTTACCATTCCGACTCCGAGGTCTTTGCCCACATCCTCCATTATTCCCAGGTGGAACTGGGGCTGGGCATCGATGCCTACAAGCACGTGATCACCCCCCTCCAGGACCATGACCTGGGGCGTCACCCCCATGGGGAGTTTTTGGGCCATCTCAAGCGGACCTGCCGGCCCCTCATCATCGACGGGCCCAATTGCATCATCGGCACCCTGCCGGACAAGAGTCTTTTCATGGTCCAGGACCGGAAGAAGCTGCGGCCCGGCGTGGTGGGGGGAAAACCCGGGATCTTTGCCTTTTCCTCGGAGATCTGCGGACTGGATGCGGTCCTGCCCGACCGGGACAAATCCCGGGACATCCAACCCATGAACATTGATACCGCCATTGTAAGCCCTGAACGTCAGGAGGTTAAAATATGTCGTCAAACAGAAGCCTTGAACCTTCCGCTTTAAGCCTGAAGGATCTGCCCTGGCAGATTGAATATAATAATGACCGCTGTACCCTCTGCGGCCAGTGCACGGCGGTCTGCCCGGTCCATGCCATTGATCTGGGGGTTTTCCGGAAACGGAATTTGAAAACCTCGGTGAATGCCCGGGTGGGGAATAAGAACAGCTACGAGACCTTCTACGGCATCCACCAGAAAACCGATGTGGCCCATGCCTGCATCGGTTGCGCCATGTGCACCATGGCCTGTCCCAACGATGCCATCGAACCCCGCAGGAACCCCGGGGTGGACCGGCTGAAATTCCATGTGAACCAGCACGGGGTGCCCCGCCGCCGGGGGGGACGTCGTAACGCACCCGGTGCCTCGGTCCTGGATCAGATCAAGTTCATCCGCATTTCCCAGCTCACGGACCCCGCGTTGGATGCCGGCCGCCATGAGTTTGAGATGCGCACCCTCCTGGGCCGGGTTCTGCCCCC
>JAKSBM010000936.1 GCA_022361135.1 Desulfobacterales bacterium
GAATCACCAAGCCGTGTCCGAACCGGATGCCATTGCCGGGGCGGACACGGCTTGGCGCTTTTGGGGCCATTGCCCGGATGCAGTCCCCGGATTACCTGGCCGGACCGGCAGCAAGGGGGAGATATGGCTTTACTTGGCTCTCCCCGGGTAGTAGTAAGGGGGGGATGCCCCTCCCATGGGGGATGGCGGGCGGTGGGCGGATTGGTTTTCATGCTGAAACGGTTGGGTGGGATCGGGTGCCCATGTGGAGGGAGACTGGAATGGGATACATTATAAAGGACCGAAATCTATTATTGCTTTTCCTGGTCTCTTTTCTTTTTTTCTGCAGCGAAACCATTCTTTTGCCGGTGCTGCCCATGGTCCTGGCAAAATTGGATTACAGCCACACCCAGATCGGCATGACCCTGGGGGCCTTTGCTCTGGGGGTGTTGGTCTTTCGTCCCCTCACCGCCCATGTCACGGATAAAAAAAGCCGGAAATTGTCCTTGATCATCGGCACATTCATATTCCTTGTTGCTCCCTTCCTCTACTTTATTTCCCTGGATTTTACCTATCTCATGGGCGTCCGTTTTTTCCATGGCCTGGGGATCTCGTTTTTTACCACGGCCTGTCCGGCCTATGTGGCCGACTTGGCTCCGGCGGAACGCCGGGGGGAAATCCTGGGTCACATGGGCGTTTCATCCAGCCTGGCCACGGTGGTGGGCCCCCTGGCCGGAGTGCTCATCTACGACATGGGCGGAATGCATATGGTTTTGTGGGGCTGCGTGATTTTGGGGTTGCTGGGATTTGTCCTGACCCTGATCATTGCCGAGGATAAGAAAACCGGGGAAGAAGGGGGGGATGCCACCTCCCATGCCCGGATTTTCACCAATCGCAGTGTTGTGGTGGCATCGGCACTGGGGTTGGTGCTGGCCCTGATGAACGGAGGGGTATTTACCTTTCTCCCGGTTTTGGTCAAGGGGGAGTTTTCCGTCAATGTGGGATTGGTCTTCATGATTAATTCCCTGTCCCTGGTTCTGTTCCGATTTTTGGCCTCCCCAGTGTCCGACCGATACGGCAGGGGGCCGGCCGTCTTTTATTCCTTCCTCATCCTTTGCCTCTCCTACCATCTCATTGGGTCGTCCCGGACCACGGCCGGTCTCATTGGCGCTGCGGTTTTAAACGGCATTGGCGTGGGGGGCTGCATGCCTGCATTGATTGCCCTTGTGGTGGATCATGTGGATGAAAAGGCAAGGGGGCTTGCATTCAGTGTCTTTTATGGCGCCTATGACATCGGGATGATTTTGGGCGGGGCCGCCCTTGGCGTTTTGGCCGATTACACCAGTTTGAGGGAGATGTACACCATCACAGCCATGCTGGCGGTTTTCGCGGTGCTGGGCTTTGCCCTGGGGATCCGCCCCGGTGCCATGGAGTCCGTGAAATGGACCCTTTGGGGAAGGGGAAGCAGGGGGGATGCCGGGTTGGATCGATCCCATGTGGGTTAGTCCCCATGGGATTTCTGAATTCAACCCAATGGGATCGTGGATGATTGAATGATCACGGCCTGCAAACCCCGCATGGAAGGTAACCGGCTTGCAGGGCTTGGGCCTTGCTGGTGAAAATCCGGGTGCAGGCCTTACAATTATAATACCGGCAGCCGGGCCTGTGGAATTTGTGGCTTTTGATATTGCCGTGGTAAACCACATTGGCCACCAGGCTTTCTTCCCCATGGGGCGCGGCCAGGGCTTCAGCCAGGATGGTATCCGCTGTTGCCGTCGGAAGGATGGCGTTGCTGTTACCGGGAAGCGGTGCGGGCTGCTGGCCGGCAAAACAGGGGGCCAGGAGGATAAGGGAGGAGAGCACAATGAGTAAGTGTCGTTTCAATGCCATGATTCGGTCCTTTCTGATTTACTGTGGAGATTTGGATTCCATGTCCATTTAAAATCCGTGAATTGGAAAGTCAACAATCGGCTGAAATATAAGTGTGTGTGCGGAATTATCGAAATGCCGTTTTGGGTTCAATCTCTTATCTGCTCAACGGATACGTCCAAGGCAAGGGCCAGTTTTTCTAAAGTCGCAGTGCGCTTGGATTGTTCCGTTCGTTCCATCTGTGACAATGCGGCTTGGCTAATCCCGGCCTTGGTCGCCACTTCTTTCTGCGTCATGCCCCGATGCAGGCGCCATGCTTTTATCAAAGGGATGTCTTCAAGAATGGCTTTTTCTGCAACGGCTTGGGGAACGGTATCCGCTTCTTCTCTTTTTGGGAGCATTGCCAGATACTCCTCATAGGGGATGACCGCAAATGCCGGGACTCCGTTCTGTTGTATTATTTGGACATTATTTGTATGTGCGTTCATTGCGTTTTTTTACCTCCTGAATTTCGACAATCTCAAGTTCGGCAGTGAAAAAGACTCGCCAGGCTTTTACCCTGAATTTTAAAAGGTCTGTTGTTTTGTACCGGCTTACCTGAAATGGAGTTTCGGGATAAGTCGCAAGTTGACCTATTTTCCTGGTGACTTCTCTTTTATTTTTTTGATCTGCCGGATAGCCTTGGTCTTGTATTGTATCTCCATAATAAAAGGAATGTAAGCTTATATTATAAGTTTGTAAATAAATAATATAAGTTTTTAATCGGTGAGGTTTTGGTGAATTGTGTGCGCAAAATGGGACAACTGAAAGCAAAAAAGGCTTTTAGCATTTCTTGCTAAAAGCCTTTTTTGGTTTCAATTGTTCCATTTTGCGCACACACTTCACCAAAATCTCACCGATTCAAAACTTATATTCTTTATTTGCAAACTTATAATATAAGTTTATATTCCTCTTATTATGGAGATACAAGACCAAGGCTATCCGGCAGATCAAAAAAATAAAAGAGAAGTCACCAGGAAAATAGGTCAACTTGCGACTTATC
>JAKSBM010000221.1 GCA_022361135.1 Desulfobacterales bacterium
ATCAAATTCACGGAAAAGGCATTGGTGAAACTGGCCCCCCATATCAATGAGGACGGGGACCGCCTCTGCTTTACCCTGGTGGATCCCCCGGTTCATATCCCGGAAAAATAAACCCGGTCCTCTCCCAAACGGCCCTCAGGGTAAAATTTCAATGGGCAGGGGAACAACAACACTCTGCCAGACCCGATCCATGTCCCCGTTGGACAGGGCAATGCAGCCCTGGGTCCAGTCGAAACGCTGGAGGATAAAGGCCAGGGCCCCCCAGCCATTGGGCTGACCATGGATCATGATCAGCCCCCCGGGGTCCATCCCCTTCCCTTCCGCCCGGGCCCGATCCCGGGCATTGGGATAGGAGATGTGGATGGCCCGGTAATATGAAGAATCCACCTTTTTATAATCCAGGACATATTTCCCCTCGGGGGTCTTTCCATCCCCTTCCACGGCCTTGTGGCCCCGGGGCTGGGAACCCAATGCAATCTTGAAATCGGCCACGACCTGATCGGCCCGAACCAACTCCAACCGCCGTTCTCCCTTGAACACCCGAATCCGGTCGGCCCGGGGCAGGCTGCCATCTCCCCCCGGGGCACAGCCCAAACCCACAACCAGGACCAAGACCATCATCCATAGATGAATCCGGACCATCACCCCTCTTCCCTGTGAAGAATATGGGTCATGCAGCCCATGGCTCCATAAGCCTTGCGCAGCTCATCCACGGAAACGGGAAGACATTCAATGCCCAGGGCCTCATACCCGGCCACACTTTTGGGGCTGCCCTGGGGCAGCATGATCTTCCGGGGGCCCAGGACCACCAGGTTAAAGGCCATATTGTCCATGGCCTCATCCAGGTCGGGCAGGGGTTCCACCCGATAGCCCCGTTCCTGGAGGGCCAGGACTAGGCCGTGGGGGGTGCGCCGGGGCCAGACAAAGGCCAGATCCTTGTCCACGATGCGCATCATGCCCATGAAATGCATGGTCCCCCAGGGCAGATCAAAGGCCAGGGTGGTCACCCCGGTTTCCCCCAACAGGGCGGAGATCTGTTCAATGGCCGCCCCATTGGTGCGCATGCCCCGGCCCAGAACCGCGGTTTGGGGATCCAGCCACATGAGATCCGCCCCCTCAAAGGTGGCCCGCCCCGTGAGGACCTTGACCACGGGAATTCCCAGGTTCCACAGACTCCGGGCCATCCACCGTTCCTCTCCGGCCCTCACCGTGGAGGCCGGGCGGGCCAGGATGGCCCCCTGGGGGGTCATGGCAGCCAGATCGGCACAATAGAGTTGATTGGGGGTGACCCGGGGACCGGTTTCCAGATAATGGACCTGGACCCCGTGGGCTTCATAGGTTTCCACCATGGCATCGTGCTCGGCCCGGGCCCGGCCCAGGTCGATGACATCGGCGAATTGGTATGCATTGATTTCTTCCTTGGGGATTTCCATCTCCGGCCCCGGCCGGTGGACCAGCACGGATTTTAACGGCCGCCATTCCGAATCCAGGCCGCAGGGGGCCCAGAGGTCGCCCAATTCCTCCTGGTGGGTTTGGGTACGCGGTGACCAGCCTTCGCCGCCGTATGCGGCACTGCCAAAAGAATCTGCCATGGGGACTGCTTTTTTCTGCATGGAACCTCCCTGGATCTTGAACCGAATTTTTCAAATGTATTGCGGAAAAAAAATACGCCCGCCACCCGGCTTTTGCAAGGTGAATTCACCCCGGGGTATTGACAAGTCCATAAATTGGAATCAATTTGGAAAAATCAGGGGGGCGATGGAGACCCCGCCACCCCGGACAGACGGACCCTTAATTTTTGGACGATTCACCATGCGCTTAATTCATCTTCTGCGGTTCTTTTTATATCTGCGGTATTTCTTCCACAGGCTCAGCCGCACCGGCAGCTTCACCCCCAACCACAGCCTGCGGTTCGACACCGAACCCTATCGGACCCAGGGCAAGCCGGTGAAGGATCTCCTCCATCATTTCCAGGTGAAACAATTCCATGAATCCTCCTGCTCCGTGGCCTCTGTGGCCTCGGTGGTCAACACCCTGGCCCGGCACCAGGGCATTTCCGCAGGACTGAAAACATTCCCCATCACCCAGCAGGACCTCCTGGACCAGGTCCAGGCCGCCCATTGGAAGGAACGCATGGGCCCCAACGGATACAAGGGCCGCCGGGGCCTCCCCCTGGACATCCTGGGGGAAGTGGTCAAGGCCAGCCTGGACACCTTTGGCATTGCCTATTCCACGGTGGAAGTCCTCCAGGCCCCGGCCCACAACCACAAGACCGCCGAGCCCCTGCAACGTCAGCTCAAGGCGCTGTTGAAAATATTTGAAACCCGGGGCCGGAGCATCATCATTGCCCATTTTGACCAGGGCAGTTTCCTGCGGGAACTCAACATCCCCCACATTTCCCCGGTGGGGGGCTACGATCCCCAAACCCAGAAGGTAAAAATCCTGGATGTGGATGCGGAAATCCCCCACCCCTATGAAATCCCCTTCCACACCTTCTACCGGGGGATTTCCACGGGGTATCAAAATCTTTTCCGGGGCTTTGGGTACGGCCGGGGGGGCTGCGTGGTCATCCGCCTCTGATCCCGGGAAATGCCCACCGGACAGACCCATCAAAGTCAAAACAATCTAAGCCGGTCAGACAA
>JAKSBM010001023.1 GCA_022361135.1 Desulfobacterales bacterium
CCATCATGATAAGGCGGTTGCCGTATTGGATGGCGTGGTTCATGGTGTGGGTGATCATCATGGCCGTGAGCTTGTATTGGTTGATGAATTTCAGGGTGAGTTCCATGACCAGGGCGGCATTCCGGGGATCCAGGGCGGCGGTGTGTTCGTCCAGGAGGATGAGATCCGGGCTGGAGAGGACGGTCATGAGCAGGGTCAGGGCCTGGCGCTGCCCCCCGGACAAAAGGCTGATGTTCTCCTTCATCCGGTCTTCCAGCCCCATGTCCAGCTGGACCAACTCCTTGCGGAAGAACTCCCGCATCTTCCGGTTCAGACTCTTTTTCAGCCATTTGAACCCTTTTTTGTAGGTGATCATCATATTGTCTTCCAGGGTCATGTTCCCGGCGGTTCCCAGGAGGGGATCCTGGAAGATTCGGCCCATGGTTTTGGCCCGCTGGAATTCCGGCCGATGGGTGATCTCCTGATCCTTCATGAAGACCTTGCCGGAACAGGGCATGATGTTCCCGGAAATCAAATTGAACAGGGTGGTTTTCCCGGCCCCGTTGCTGCCGATGATGGTGACAAAGTCCCCGGGCTTCACATGGAGGCTGAGGTCCTTGATGACGTGGACGGCATTGGGGGTGTTTTTATTGAAGGTTTTATCGATGTTCTCAAGGCGGATCATGGCTTACTTCCGGATAAACTTATAGTTGGTAAGGATAAGGGAGGCGATGATGAGGATACCGGAGATGAGCTTGAGATCCCCGGGGGTCATGTGGATGTAATATCCGTAGTACCGCCCCAGATACATGATGGCCTTGTAGAGAATGGCCCCCAGGACCACCCGCAGGGTGAGGATGGAAATCCGGTTGGATTTGAGGATGAATTCCCCCAGCATCACCGAGGCCAGGCCGGCGATGACAATCCCCTGCCCCATGTTCACATCGGCAAAGCCCTGGTACTGGCAGGCAAAGGCCCCGGACAGGGCCACCAGGGCATTGGAAAGACCCACCCCGATGATTTTAAGGGTGGCGGGATTCACGCCCTGGGTGATGACCATCTGTTCGTTGTTCCCCAGGGCGCCGAAGGTCAACCCCATGTCCGTGAGGAAGAAAAGATCCAGCAAGCCCTTGATGATAAGCACCACCAGGATGCAGAAGATCAGCACCGCCACCTCGGGTGAAAGGATGCCCTCGGCCATGTCCGTCACCTTGGTGATCAGGGTTTCCACCCGGAGCAGGGGGAGGTTGGCCCGACCGGCCAGGATGCGGATGTTGATGGAATAGAGCATGGTCATGGTGAGGATCCCGGCCAGAAGATGGGGAACCTTAAGCCGGTTATGGATCTCAGCCGTGACAACACCGGCGGTGAGGCCACCCAGAAGGGCCAGGGTCAGGCCCGTGGCCGGGTTCAGTCCCGACTTCAAGGACATGGCCATGATAACGCCCCCCAGGGGGAAGGAGCCATCCACGGTGAGGTCGGGGAAATCCAGAATCCGGAATGTGAAAAAAACGCCAAGGGCCATGATCCCGTAGATCAGGCCCTCCACAAATATACCTTCGATCATTATTTGCTGCCCTGCTGAATCGGTTTTCCGTCTTTAATGATGGTGTTGGCGCTCTGGACCATCTCCTCGGGAAAGGTAAGTCCGAGGTTTTCGGCCACGTCCATGTTGATGAGCAAATCCACGTCGGAGGGATCGGTCATGAAGACCGTGGGAATGGATTCCGGCTTTTCCCCTTTAAGGATCCGGGAAACAATGCGGCCGGTGACCACACCCATCTTGTAATAGTCAAAGCCCCAGGCGGCCAGGACTTCGTGGTCCTTGGCCGAAGCCGGGTCGGCGGACATCACCGGAATCTTATGCTTCCGCGCCACATCGGTGACCGCGGCCAGGGCGGAGAATACGGTGTTGTCGTTGGAAAGATAGATCCCGTCCACCCGGCCGGCAATGGCCTGGGCCGCCTGCTTCACCTCCGAAGAATTGGTCACCGTGGTTTCCACAAATTTAATGCCCAGATCCTTGGCCACCTGGCGGGCGATGTCGGCCAGGGCCACGGCATTGGCTTCCGAGGTGCAATAGATGTGGCCCAGGGTTTTGATGGGCTTGATCTTGTTCAAAAATTCAATCTGCTCCCGCACCGGGGTCATGTCCGAGGTTCCGGTGACGCCCTTCTCTCCCTTGTCCGTGGAGACCACCAGGCCGGCGCCCACGGGGTCGGTGACGGCACAGAAAACCACCGGGCTCTTGCGGATGGTATTCACCAGGGCCTGGGCCGTGGGGGTGGCAATGCCCACGGCCACGTCCACCTTTTCGGCCTTGAACTTCTGGGCAATGGAGGAGGCGGTGGAGATTTCGCCGTTGGCATTCTGGAGGTCAAACCGGGCATTGGGGTAGGCTTCCATCACCCCGTCCTGAACCCCTTGCTCCAGGGCAGCCAGGGCCGGGTGGGCCACAATTTTAGAAATTCCGATGAATGCGGAGTCCTGTGCCAGGGCGGGTTGAACGGCAAAACCTAAAATGGTGAGCAGAACCAGAATTTTTTTCATGTTTTCGTCCCTTATATGATTTGGTTATTTCATGATTTCAATAAGCGTTTCTTTAAATAGAATCATTTTTGCCAATTGGCAAGCAAAAACAACCCCATGGCGCAGATATAACAAAAATAATTTCCCCCAGAATCACAAAATCCCCTCCCGTAAAAGAGTTTCCGACGATTTACGGCTGAGCCCAACGGGCACAAAACAGATAAAGCATTGATTTTGCTTATAAAATCCCATATTGATATTTTTAACGTGCATCACGGTTATTTTTCCCATTGGAATCCGACACCCCCATACATTAAGGAGAAAAATGATGAAAAGAAATCTATCCTCACTCATTGCCTTTTTCTCGTGTCTCATGTGGATCCCCATAACTGCCGTTGCCGCCCCCGTAGTGGATGGAAAAATCAGCCAGGGTGAATACACCGGGGGATATGAAATGTCCTTTGGTAATGCAGGCAGCACCGTCGCCTCCGGTGGGAAAATGTGGTACACCAAAGACGTCCAGAACAACAATAACCTTTACATGGCCTTCTCCCTGCCCCTTTCTTTGGCAGATAACAGCTATGGTTCCAACAGTATTGGATGGAAACAAGACCAGACCTTTCAAAATCTATTGGAAAATACCCAGGCAACCTTCATTTACCAAACTGCTGATGGAAGTGTTGATACCTTCACCCTGGACTACCTTTTCCCAACCGGACATGGCGGCGGATACGACAGTGGTTTAGAAACCCCACCCAATGGGATAAAAGTTGCGACCTCCATGGAATACAATTTAGGACTTCCCGGAGCCTTGGGCAAATACGCGGGGAACCCTGGAAATTCCCCGGGGGTAAATCCCGGGAACCATGGTGGGAATCTGTATGACGACGACAACAACAACGGCATCCCAAACGGATACGAAGGCAGTGAAGAGCCGGACTGGATCTTTGAAATGATCTACGAATTCTCCCTCTCCGGTGACCTCCTCGCCCAGAATTGGGATCCAGCCACCACGGTCCAAATATCCCTTTCCCAAACCTCCCCGTCGAAGATTGACATATCCGGCACCCTCCAGGGGTTTACCGGTTCCCCCATTTCGCCGGTTCCCCTTCCATCCCCCCTCCTCCTA
>JAKSBM010001069.1 GCA_022361135.1 Desulfobacterales bacterium
ATCAAATTCACCCGCCCCCATGAACAACTCCTGGAGGCTCCGTTGCAAGCCGACCACCTATCCTTTCTATTGGATCCGCCATGGACTCAACCTCACCCATAACTCCCATAAAAAAATAAAGGAGCCTCTCCCTGGCAAAGGCCAGGAACAGGCTCCTTAAATTTTAAAACAGAATTGAAAGACGCGCCATCATCCAGGAGCACCCATGGCCCCGGGACAACCGTCCCTAATAATCCCGCTGCTTATTACTCATCGTTTCCCATGGGGAAGCTTCCTTTCCCTCTGACAAAGCGTGTTTGGCCTCATGAGCGGAGGCCACCTTTTCAAATCTCAAAAAAAGGTTTTTGCACAGGAGGGTTTGGGGCTGCAAGTTACGCTTAAGGGCATTCCAATAAAGAGTCTTATATCTTTCCTGGCCGGCCTTTTTCTTTTTTCCACAGGCATAAAAATAAGTTCGAATGGAAGCCAAGGCAATAAATGGATAGACAAAGGGGAAGAAAAACATGGAGTTTTTGTTAAACTTTGTCCGGTAGCTGGCCTTAAGGTCAAACCCGTTCATCCGGGCCAAAAACATGAGTTTTTGTATTCCCACCAAAAAAGCATGCCCGAAATAGACATCTTTTTGCTGAGCATCGGAATCCGCATGCCACACCGTATCCAACTCATTGGGGGGCATATCCCGGCCATAGCATTCCGATTCAAAAAACAAATAACTGAACTTGGACTTAAGATTGGAATAATTGGGCACCGTGACCAATAATTGCCCCCCCACTTTAAGCACCCGATTCATCTCTTCAAACACGGCATTTTGATCACTGATATGCTCAAAGCCTTCCTGGCAGATAAACCAATCCGCATGGTCATCATCCAACGGAACTTCCCGGGTCAAGTCAGCCCTTCGACAAGTAATCTCCGGGACATTAAAATATTCCGGAAAAAGATCAAAGGCTTCAACCTTCGCTCCAATCTCTTTCAGCACCCTGGATGTTACGCCCTGCCCGGCTGGGGCATCGATACACACTTTACCAGCCAACTTATCCCGATTCTGCCGAAGGTAACCGGCCATATAATATTCGATGTCACCTGGATTAAAAAGATTATCTGCCTTGGTCACTTTCCCACCTCTGTCCAATTATTGAATTCAAAATTAACCACAAATACAAATCGCAACCCGAAAAGGCAGGAATCGCCTTTTCGGTCTGCGAGAAATAACACTTAAGCAAAATATTCACTTTAATAGGCAAAGCATTTAAACGTGTCAATGTGGAATCGGTCTGGTCCGGATATTTCATGACAATTTATTGGAGCCCGAAATGTATGCTTCGGCAAATGGTCTCCCATTGGACGACATGTGTGCGATTCCTCTTCCTATGAATGGGGAGATGAGAAGGTGGTGTGGATGAGCTTGACCATGGAAACCAGATCATAGACCGGAAGGTCCACGGCCTGGACCAGGGCCGGTGCAAAGGGGGGCAGATCCGTGCATTCCAAAAGGATGGCCCCCAGATGGGGATCCTCTTCCCTTGCCGTACGGGCCATGGAGACAATTTCCTCGGCCACCCGGTCCAGGTCAAGGGATTCACTGGGCGCCAAATGGATCTTGCTCCATTCGGGCTGTTCATCCATGCCGTAAACATGGATGCGGGAAAGGTCGGTCACGCCCACGGCTTCAAAATGCCGGGCAGCCAGGGCCTGTTTGGATGCCGTAATCACGGCTATGTTCCGGGACCCTATGGATGACAGAATCAAGGGGATCTGCATCAAGGCCGAGGTAAATACCGGCACGGGCAAAGCCCGGGACAGGGCATTCTGGAAAACGGCATTGAATCCACAACTGGTGATGATCACCTTAACGCCCTGGGCCACCAGTTCCCGGCCCTTGGCAATCATGGCATCCAATAGCTTCTGATCCGGGTGGTAGAGGACCGAATCATAATTGGCCCCGGGCACCCGGGTAAAGGCCACGGGAAAGTCATAGGTTTCGGGGTTGGTACTATTTCCCACCAGACCCTCCAATTGTTCAAGCCCCCTGGGGCTTCCACCGGCTTCCCAACACAATACTCCCATGAACGGTGCCATGTTTCACCTCCTTTTCAACTCCAATGGTTTTAATTCAACTGCTGCAAATGATGTGATGATTCCGGATGATTTGCGCCATGGCCCCGGTTCCATCCCCGGAGCGTGGGCAAATGATGGGAAGATCCCTGGATCAGGGTCTTTGTTTTCCATCCCAGGGGGTTTCGGTGCGCTCAAAGCAGATGCCCCGTTTTTCAAGGGCCTGGAAATAATCGTCCAGGGGCACATCCATGGGCATGACCATGCCCGGTCCCCGGACCTTGCCGTCCAGGATCATCATGGCACCGATGGCCATGGGGAAGCCCACGGTCTGCTGCATGGCGGAAAATCCCGATTCCAGGTCATGGCGGACCAGGGTCTGCATGACAATGCGCAGGGGCTTACCGTCCTTGATGCCCCGGCCGTCCACCCGGATGAGCCCGATGTCCCGTTCCCCCTTCTGGTACCGAAACTGGGGTTGGTCCCCCAAAAGGGCGGCACAGAATTCATCGGGATGGACCTGCTGGTCTCCCACGGTGATGGGATCACTGCTCAGAAAGCCGCACTTGGCCATGCGTTCCCAAAAGGCGCCGTGGCCGGGCCAGCGGCAGATGTAACGGCCCATGGTTTTGACATGGTCCTGGATCCCGAAGAGGGAAATATATTCCATGGAATTCCCATTGTAAAAGCACTCCAGGGATTCATCCAGGCCGGGCAATTTCAGATAATGGGTATGCTCCGGGGCAAACATGCCGTCGGATGGGATTTCCATGTTTTCCCCTTCTGAAAGGTAGCGGGCCGGCCGCAGGTGGGAACGAACCGTGCCGATGACGGACCAGGTGAATTTATAGCGCAGGGGATTATTGGCCGCCGCCGGCTCGGGAAATCCAGCCCCGTAGGAATGGAGGGCGACCACCTCGTCCAAGCCGTCCACCACCTTCTGGCCCACGGCCAAATCCATGCCCGGATCCATGCCGAATTCCTGGAGGATGGTCATCCCCCTTTCCCGGGCCTTCACACCCAGGGCCTCCACCCGCTGAACAAAACCGGGGACATCCTGGTAGGAGGGATTATTAATATAACTGGAGGTCATGGCGTGGCATTGGGCGTCAATGGCCAATTCCATCATGGTGAGGGTGAAATGGGGAGGAAAAAAATCAATGACCAGGGAGGCCGGGGAAAAGAGGGCGTTTAAGCCGACGGTGTCACCGCCGTCCATGTGATGGGCCTGGATCCGGGGATGGTCCAGGGCCGCCACATCGGCAAGGAAGCCGTCGTAGCAATCCACAATGTCCAGGTGGGAGAAATCCCCATGCTTGATCAGATCGTAAACACAGGCCTTGCCCTGCATGCCATAGCCCAGCAAAACTACTCGTCGTTCCATCTTCAATATCTCCTAAACTTGGGGGGTGAACCCGGTAATGTGAGACTTGAATTGCGCAATCAAGTTATTCATACATTAAAAAACACATAAATAAGTGTCAATAAGGATTTCGCATTTCATTTGAAATCTGGTAATTATTCCGGACCAGGGAAAAGAAAGTCAGACCGGGGTATGGAACCGGCTTCAATCAACACGATGGAAAAATGGGCAAGGAATCAAGGTCCCCATAAAACGATCATGAACATGGATAAAAAACCGGCCAAGGCCAGCAGCGAAGAAATTGCATACGCAGAGATCCTGAAACTCATCTATGAACGGAAGTTCAAACCCGGGGATTTTTTACAGGAAAACCTGTTGTCGGAAATGCTGGGCATGAGTCGAACCCCCATCAACCGGGCGCTTTCCCGGATGAACTTTGAAGGAATCCTGGAGCGAAAAAAGAAAAAGGGATGCTATATCCCCTTTGTGGATCCCCGGGACGGACAACAGCTGTTCTCCCTGCGAAAACTCATCGAAGGCCAGGTGGCCTGGGAGGCGGCCCATGCCTGCACAGCAGAAGATCTGGATAAACTGATGCAGATCAATGCCATGGACCAAAGGGCCCTGGATAAAAAGGACGAAGATATCTATTATTCCGCCAACCGGGATTTCCATTTCACCCTGGCCGAATCCATTGGCAACCGCCATCTGGAACGGATCACCAAGCAATTGTTCAAACAGACCCTGATCTATATCTTCTTTTTTGACAATTTCTACCGACGGCCCCTGGAATACAAGATCGAAACCCCGGTGCAGCATAGGACCATTCTGGAATGCATTGAAAAAAAAGACGCCCGGGGCGCCAGGGAAGCCATGGAGGGCCACATCGCCCACACCATGCTCATGTTTGAAAGATAAATCTTCGGGCCCGGAAGATGCCGGGCCGTCCCAATTTACATATTGTAAAACTGCTGGATGAAATCCCGCTGGAAGTCAAAGGACCAATGGGCGTCCTTAAGGATACGGGCGGCTTTGAGGGGGTCTCTGGCTTTGAGAGCCTCAATGAAATCGGTGTGCTCCCGGCAATTGCGCAGTTCCCACTCCGGGATATAGTTCTGGCGGGGAAAATCGTAGAGGCGATGTTTGATGGGGCGGATGAAGTTCCGAAGGGGTTCGTTTTCGGAGATCTCCAGGTAGATGTCGTGGAATTGGAGGTTGGTGTTGAATAGGCGGTGGAAGTCGTTATTTTCGATGTCGGCAATCATGGTCCGATTCAGGGCTTCCATTTCTTCAATGTGCTCGGGTTTGATGCGGTCGAAGCAATCCGAGACAATGGAGGCTTCCACAATGCCGATGGCATCGTAGGCATTTTTCACCTGGGCGAGATCCAATTGATTCACCAGGACGCCCCGGCGGGGCAGGATGGTGACAAAGCCTTCCAGCTCCAGATGAATCAAGGCATCCCTGAGGGGGGTTTTGCTGATTCCCAGCTGTTTGGCGATTTCACCGATATTGATCGTGGCCCCGGGACAGAGGGATCCGGCATTCATCTGTTTGCGAAGGTGATCGTAGACTTGTTCCCTGAGCGATGAGACTTTGAGTATTCCAGACATGATCTTTTTTACTGTGTTTAAAGGCGACAATGCCCCCCGGCCATGGACCGGGGGGCATATATAAATCGTCGACTAGGTCATACTCCGACAGATTCCTGAATTAGGCCAGGAATTCTTCAACGGGAGTGTAGTCCAGGTCAAAGGCTTCGGATACGGCTTTGTATACGATTTTACCCTTGATAACGTTGGCACCCAGTTTGATTTCGTTGTTTTCCTGCATGGCTTTTTTCCAGCCCTTGTTGGCAATTTCAATGGCATAGGGCAGGGTGGCGTTGGTCAGAGCCGCAGTGGAGGTTCTGGCAACAGCGCCGGGCATGTTGGCTACGCAGTAGTGAGTTACACCTTCAACTTCGAAGGTGGGCTCTTCGTGGGTGGTGGCCTTGGAAGTTTCGAAGCAACCGCCCTGGTCGATGGCAACGTCAACAACAACGGCGCCGTCTTTCATGGTCTTCAGCATGTCGCGGGTCAGCAGCTTGGGAGCCTTGGCACCGGCGATGAGAACGGCACCGATAACGGCGTCGG
>JAKSBM010000224.1 GCA_022361135.1 Desulfobacterales bacterium
ATGCCTCTGGAAAGATCAGTAAAATTTCACCGGAATCGGTCAAAATCCACACCCCCAAGGCCACGGTGGGCATTCGGGGAACACGATTCATCATTGACGTTGATTAAAGGAGGTTGCCCATGCATCGTATGATCCTTTTCTCCATCAGCCTGCTCTTCCTTGTCTCCTGCGGACAGACCAAGGTTACCCTCCTGCCCGACGCCGACGGTACCACCGGACAGGTTTACCTGGCCAACGACCAGACGAGAATCACCCTGGACAAAGCCTATGCCTCGGCCGTATCCAAAAGCAAAGACGGCCAAATCAGCCAGGGAAAGGAAAATCCGGAAACCATTTCCAGGGACTATGGCAGCCTGCTCAAGGCCGAACCGGCCATGCCCGTTTCCTTTATCCTCTATTTTGAATCGGGCAGCACCCGTTTGGTCCCTGCGTCCAAAGCCTTGATTCCCCAGATTCAACAGGCGGCCCAGGAACGGGCCCCATGCGAAATCAACATCATCGGCCACACCGACACCGTGGGCACCAAAACCGACAATGTTCGTCTTTCCATGGAACGGGCCAAGCAATTGGGTGAACAATTGGAAGAACGCCTGCCCGGAGATCTGCCCATCCACATCCAGGGATTTGGGGAATACGACCTGCTCGTCCCCACCCCGGACAACACCCCCCGGGCCGAAAACAGGCGGGTGGAAATCATGATTCGGTAATCCATCGTGGAGGAAGCTGTTCCCCATACGCCGCCCATTCCCAGGCGGACCCGACTTATCCTGGCCCTGCTCACCCTGACCCTGACCCTGGGCATGGCCTTCGGGGCCTGGAATCCGGGGCGATGGTTCAAGGCCATGGATTTCTTTGTCCATGATCTCCTCATGGAGGCCACCCCCTCCCGGCCCCCGGCCCCCCGGGACCAGGTCACCATTGTGGACATTGACGAGGCAAGCCTGGAAGCCGTCGGCCAATGGCCCTGGCCCCGGTATCACCTGGCACGCCTCCTGGTGAATCTGAACCGGGCCGGTGCCCGGGCCATCGGCCTGGACATCCTCTTCCCCGAAGCCGACCGATCCGCCCTGGTGACGATCCAGGACCGGATGAAACGGGATTTCAATGTGGACATCGACCTCAAATCCGTGCCACGGGGACTTTTGGACAACGATGGATACCTGGGCCGGGTCATGGCAGGGATGCCCACCCTGGTGGGGGCCCGATATTTTTACTTTGACCACACCACCCAGGGCCGGGTCTGCAAGGAACCGCCCCTGGAAATCCTGGATCCCCAGTCCCTCCTCAGCCCCCACACGGCCCGGGGCATGATGTGCAACACCCCGGCCTTGGAATTGGGGCTTTCCGCCACCGGCTTTGTGAACACCCGTTACGAAGGGGACGGCATCATCCGCAGGGCCCCCCTGGTCCTTGGCTATGAAAATCAGCTATACCCCCACCTGGCCCTGGCCCTGCTCTGCCGGGCCCAGGGCATTTCCCGGGCCCAGGTTCAGTCCACCCCCACGGGGCCGGTGCTCAAGGCCGGTACCCATGCCATTCCCCTCACCACAAGGGGGGAACTCCTTTTAAGGTTCCACCCCCGGGATCACCACCGTCCCTTTATTCCGGCCCTGGATATCCTCAACCAAACCGCTGATTTATCCCTGGTCAAGGATCGGATTGTCCTGGTGGGTTCCACGGCCATGGGGCTCAACGACACCCATCCCACCCTGTTCAGCCCCCATTTCCCCGGAGCCGCCGTCAGCGGGGTGATCCTGGAGAACATCCAGGCCCAGGAATCCATCACCCTTCCCCCCTGGCACCGCTATTTCACCCTGTGGAGTTGCCTTTTCACCGGGTTGTTTCTGGCCTTGTTTTTCTACCGGGTCCCCGGTCCTCTCTGGCTTTTGGCCGGATTTTGTTTTTGGAGTTTATTCATTGTGGGCATGACCCTGACCGCCCATTTTCAATTTTCCCTTTTCCTTTCCCCGGCCCCGGCCCTGGGCCTGTCGTCCATCCTCTTTTCCGTTTTTTCCCTGGCCCGGTTTGCCATTGTGAAGCGGGAGGCCTTCCTCTGGTACAAACGCCTTTCCTCGGCCCAGCAACTCACCATGGACGCCATGGTGGGCATGGTGGAAACCCGGGATCCGGAAACCGGCAGCCACATCATCCGAACCCAAAACTATGCCCGGCTCATGGCCCGGGAACTCCAGAAGCGGGGGAACCATCCGGAGATCACCGCCGAATTCATCCGGGACATCTTTTTGTCCGCCCCCCTCCACGACATCGGCAAGGTGGGAATTCCCGATCAAATCCTCCTCAAACCCGGCCGCCACACCGATGGGGAATTTGAGGAAATGAAAAAACATGCCCTTTACGGCAAAGCCATCATAGAAAAGGCATCGGCCAAACATCTCCATGCCCATTACCTGGACATGGGGGCCCAGATTGCCGCGGCCCACCACGAACGCTGGGACGGCACCGGTTACCCCATGGGGCTATCCGGGGAGGTCATCCCCCTGGCCGGCCGGATCATGGCCATCTCCGACGTCTACGACGCCCTGATTTCCAAACGCTGCTATAAGCCCGCCTTCCCCCATGAAAAGGCCATGTCCATCATCCGCCAGGAACGGGGAAAACATTTTGATCCCCAAATTGTGGATGCCTTCTGCGCCGTGGAGGAAGAAATCAAGGCCATTGCCGCGGCCCATCAAGATCCGGAACCCCACCCCGAACACCTGGATTCCCTAAGGGTCCACCCCGGCCCATGAAAAAAGGCAGGGGAAAAATCCCCTGCCCAAATCCACAACATTTCAAAATCAAATCATTTTTTTTCCATCATCATTCCATGGACAAACTCCAGGGTGGCCTTGACCTCGGGATTCATCAGGGCATCGCTCAAAAAGGCCTTCCACTCACCGGAGGCCAGCTTTTCCCGGGTGGTGGCGGCAACATCGTGCTTTAGCTCCGCCTTGATGTGGACAAAGGGCTGGTTGGGGGTATCAATCCAAAGGCAGATGATCTCCTTGGCCCGCTGGATCAATTTTTCATCGTCGGCCACCACCTCATCCACGATTTCCAGGGCCTTTAACCGGTTCACATCCATCATTTCCCCAAAGTACATGAGATCCCGGTATTTTTTATCGCTGTCCGCCCCGAATCGAACCACAGCGGCCTGGGCCAGGGTCAGGGCCAGGCCGATTTTGATCTCACTCATGCCCACCCGGATTTTGGGATGATCCTTAATAATCCGGTAGTCGGCGGCCATGGACATGATCAGGCCCATGGCGGCACAATGGCCGTTGATGGCCGATACCACCGGCTTTTTGCAAGTAAACAGATCCAGGAGGATTTCCTCTTCCTCTTCAAAAAATGCCACCACCTCCTCCCCGCTTTTGAAACCGGCAAAGAGGGGCAGGCTGAAACCCGAGGAAAAAAACCGCCCCGTGCCCGTGAGAATCAAGCCCTTGATTTCGGGATCCTGGTTCACCTGGTCCACGGCGGCCTTGAGTTGCTTCAGGGTATCCAGGGTCACGGCATTGGTGATTCCATCATCCAGGCGGGCAATCATAATTTGATCTTCAACATCTATTTTCAGCATGGGGTCTCCTTCCTGCAAAATAAATAATTCCAATTTCCATTACTGAACATGGTTATTACCCCACCCCCACGGGCAGTGCAAGGCGCAATCCCGGGTTTTCATTGACTTCCCGTAAAAACAGCGGTTAATGTAATTCCATTCCCAACCGTATATCCCAAGGAGAAGCTTGATGGAAAACCGATCCACTGCCCGGTCACCCCTTCTGCACCGCCTCCTGAAAACCATTGGCGTGACCACGGCCGCCGTCCTGGTCCTGGCCCTCATCAGCCTGGCCGTCTTCCACGACAAAGCCCTGCGCCTCTACCGGGTCATCACCCTGTTCAACCCGGACAGAATCGTGGAAAATTTCCAAACCATGGACAAAATATTCCCCCACAAAACCCTCAATCCAGCGCCCCATCCCTCTCCTTTAAAGCGCCATCCCCTTCCCCTGCCCCCAAGTTTCATCCACAAGGGGAAAGAAATCGATCTTTCCACCTATCTGGAGGAAACCTGGACCACCGGTTTTCTGGTGCTCAGGGACGATACCATTCTCCATGAAAGCTATTACCTGGGCACAACGGAAAACAGCCGGCTGATCTCCTGGTCCATGGGCAAATCCATGGTCTCGGCCCTGGTGGGCATTGCCCGTGAAGAGGGGCATATTCCCAGCATCCACACCCCGGTCTCCGATTATGTTCACATGCTCAAGGGATCGGGATACCACGGGGTCAGTTTAAAAAATGTCCTCCAGATGTCCTCGGGCATCCGCTTCAATGAAGATTATGGAGATTTTTACTCGGACATCAATCGCATGGGCAGGGTCTTTGCGCTGGGAACGGCCATGGACGACTTTGTCCTTTCCCTGGAGCCGGAACGGGAACCGGGAACCTATCACCACTACGTCAGCATGAACACCCAGGTTTTGGGCATGGTCCTGCGCCACACCACGGGCACGCCCTTGTTTCAATATTTGGAGGAAAAATTATTCAAGCCCATGGGGGCCGAGGCACCGGCCTATTGGATCATGGATGATACCGGAATGGAAATGGCCTTTGGCGGCCTGGGCATGGTCCTTCGGGATTACGGCAGATTCGGCCGGATCTACCTGAACCAGGGCCGGATGGGGGGCCGGCAAATCGTCCCCGAAGAATGGATCCGGGCCTCCCTCACCATGGATGCCCCCCACCTCCAACCCGGTGAAAACCCGCTGTCTTCGTGGATCATGGGCTATGGATTCCAATGGTGGATCCCGGACAACAACCAGGGGGATTTCATTGCCATGGGCATCTGCAACCAATACATCTGGGTCCATCCCCCCAGCCGAACCGTCATTGTCAAACTCTCGGCCTACCCCGACTACGACAAGGATGAATTCGAAAGGGCCCTCCAGGCCGTGGATCTCTTTCGCACTCTGGCCCGGACACTGACTCCGTCCTCCCCACTTGCCGGGGGATAGGGTCAACCGGTGTAGCCTCCCCTTGGATGGGGGATCTACTCCGACCCGATCAATCCAGCCGTAAAAATTGCATTTTCAGGAAAAGTCTTGACACCAAGCATTGGATATTTTTATATGATTCAGTCGGCCATATGACCGACTCACCCGAATATTCCGCGGCAAGTTGCCCCGCTGCCGTTGAAACGGTTAATGTCCAGGAAAACCGATTCCATATTCACCAATGGAAAGGCGGTGGCAAAATCATCCCGCGGAATACCCGGTTGAAGCGTTCACGCCAACGGCTAATCACATTTTGAGCGAAGTGGGGATTCCGCATTTCCCCATTCCAAAACGGGAGAGAGACATGGCCAATTTCACCGAAGTTCGTCCCGGAAAGCAGCACCTCAAACGGGCCTACCTCCACATCATGCTCTGGTTCACCGGACGGGCCGTCCAGGCCGCCGCCCGGGTGGATCCGGAAATCAAATCCGAATTCGACGCCATGCCTCCGGGCTATTGCTTCAGCCTGGGCGCATTCCCCTCGGGACCGGCCATGGTGGTGGGCAAAACCCCAAAGGGAAAGGTCAAATACCTGGGCCGCCGGGCCAAGCAAGGGGAGCCCGACCTCACCTTGAACCTGAAGAGTCTGGAGCATCTCTTCCAACTCTTCACCTTCCAGGAAAGCACCCCGGCCGCCAATGCCCGGGACCGCCTCTTTGTGGACGGGGACATCCCCCATACCTGTGCCGTGGTCCGGATCCTGGACAAGGTTCAGGTCTATCTGCTCCCCCGGTTCATTGCCCGGCTGGCGGTGAAGCAATACCCCAAATGGACCCTGAAACGCCACACCCTGACCCGGACCCGGGTCTATCTTCGAACCCTGCTGGGCCTGTAAGGAGGCACGACCATGACCGTCAACGGCTTCATCTGCCCCACCAAAACCGCATTTGGCCGCAAGGCCCTGGAACACCTCCCCTTTGAACTCTTTTGTGCCGATGCCCACCGGCCCCTGGTTCTGGCCTGCCAGGATCAGCTGGATCAGGGCATCCACCGCCCCCTGGTCAATGCATTCCGTGACTCCCAAATCCCCCTTTGCATGGCCGGGGTGGATCTGGCGGACCCGGACACCCTGAAACAGCTCCACACCGGCGTCAGGGAAAAGGGCTGCGACGCCCTCCTGGTCCTGGGGGAAGGCCCATTGGTCAACCTGGCCAAACAATTGGAACTCGCCCTCTCCCAGGGACCGGAAATCCTCCGGCAGGACATGGGTCAACTGCCACCGGATAGCCGGGAACTCAAGGCCGTCCCCCTCATCCTCCTGCCCACCCGCCCGGAAACGGCCTGGGATTTCAGCGGCCGGGTCTCCCGGGGGACAATCCAGTGGAGTTCCCCCCACCTGGCTCCGGATCTGGTCTGCATCTCACCGGAACTCACCCGCCCCCCCGATGATCTATCCCCCATCCTGGATGCCGGATTCACGGCCCTGGCCGTCTGCACCGAAGTGCTCACCCTGGCGGATCAATCCCTGGCCCTCCCCTATGCCGCCATGGGACTGGAGTGGACCCTGGCCCATTTCCCTGCCCTGGTGGCCGCCCACCTCGGAGAAGATTCCACGCCCCCTAAAAAAGAAATTAAAAACAAAAAGGAATGGGCCGCCGGATTAATCCATGCCACGGCCGTGGCCGGATATCTGCTCACCAATTTCCCGGATCTGGCATGTTTCAAGGCCCTAGCGTCCTCGGACCTGCCGGAATCCTCCCCCCCCCTGGTTCCGGGACAAGCCATGGCCCTTTCCCTGGTAAAAT